>JBKJWJ010000143.1:0-3969 GCA_046716905.1 Gaiellaceae bacterium | reverse complement strand
GCCTGCCGGATCCGGCCGTCGTTGTCTCACACGGGACGGTGATGAGCCTCTACGTGGCTGCACGGACGGGTCGCGACCCGTTCGAGCTCTGGCGAGCGCTCGAGCTCCCCGACGTCGTCGAGGTCTGATGGAGCTCGTCAGCCATCCGGCCATGGCGCGCCTGCACCCGACCGGAGATCACCCGGAGAGCCAGGAGCGGCTTCGTGTGCTCCACGAGCGGTTCGACTTCCACGAGACCTCGCCGGCCTCCGAGGAGGACGTGCTTCGCTGCCACACGCGTGAGTTGCTCGAGCTCGTCCGCGGGATGGACCGTCCAACGGCGATCGGCCCCGACACAGTGGCGACCGAGACGACTTACGAGGCGGCGCTCCTCGCCTCCGGCGCTGCCATGAAGGCCGTGGACGACTCCGGGTTCGCGCTCGTCCGCCCACCCGGCCACCACGCGACGCGTGACCGGGCCATGGGTTTCTGCCTCTTCAACAACGTCGCGATCGCAGCCCGCCACGCGCAGGCCGCGCTCGGCGTGGAACGAGTCGCGATCCTCGATTGGGACGTCCATCACGGCAACGGAACCGAGGCGATCTTTCGAGACAACCCGAGTGTTCTCTTCGTCTCGATGCACCAGTGGCCGTTCTATCCCGGCACCGGCGGGCCCGACGATCAGGGCGAGACGCTCGTCAACATTCCGCTTTCTGCCGGATCGACCGACCAGGACTACCTGGAGGCCTTCGAGGAGCGGGTGTCCCCCGCGGTGCGCCGTTTTGATCCCGACCTGCTGATCGTTTCCGCCGGGTTCGATTCGCACGAGGAGGATCCGATCGCGCAGATGCTCGTCACCGAGGCGGGATTCCGCGAGCTCGCACTTCGGTCGGCTTCGCTCTCTCCCCGTGTGACCGCAGTCCTCGAAGGCGGGTACAACGTCCGTACGTTGCCCCAGCTCGTGCAGGCCGCACTCGACGGTTTCGGGTCTTGAACGCCCAACGGCCGGCTTGCGCCGGCCGTTTCGGTAAGGAGGAGGAGCCACCGCCCTCACCGCGATCTTTGCGAAGAGAGAGGATTTGGTCTCAGTATCCGCCTGTTGACCAGTGGTGTCCTCCCCCCCTGTCGGGCCATTCAAGGTCACCCAGCATGGGTGAGAGGCGGCTAGGAGCGCGCCGCGGCGAGAAACTCGAGAGCCTCGCGGCGCGAGGAGACCTGCAATTTTCGAAGCAGGCTCTTTACGTGCGATCGCACCGTGTGCTCGGAGATGAACAGCCGCTTGGCGATCTGATCGGTGCCGAGATGCTCGTCCAGGAGGAGCAAGACCTCGAGCTCTCTCGCACTCAAACGGGATGCAACCGACTCCGGTACGCCGGCGTCCGTCGGATCGCCGTTCCGGACCTGGTCGAGGAGGCGCCGCGCGACAGCGCCTGAAAGTGCTGCCTCGCCTCTTGCTGCTCCATGCAGGAAGTCGACCAGCCGCTCGGGCGGCTCGGTCTTCAGAAGGTAGCCCGCTGCGCCGCCTCGAATCGCGGCGAGCAGGTTTGCCTCGTCGCCCGATGCGGTGAGCACGACCACCTCGCAGTTCGGCGCAGCCGTGCGAAGGAGGGGAAGAGCGCTGAGCCCGTCGAGATCCGGCATGGAGAGGTCGAGCAGCACGACGTCCGGTTGGAGCTCACGTGCCCGCTCGATCGCCTCGTAGCCTCCCCCTGCCTCCCCGACGATCTGGAACCCATGGCCTGCGAGCAGCGCCGCAAGCCCGTCGCGGGTCAGAGGATGGTCGTCGACGATGAGCATGCGCGGTTCCACTCCGACCCTTATCGGCAGCGACCCTTCTGCCGACAAGGGTCAGATGCGGCGTGATGACCGTGACGCCTACCAGGCGTGGCTCGTCGGCGAGCTGCTGCTCGTCGGCCTTCTCGGCGCTGGCCTAGCGCTGTTCCTCGCCTACCCCGATCTCCGCTCGACCTACGAGCTTCCGAACCTTCGCCTTGCGCTCGACACGGGGATAACGCTCGCAGCGACCGTCGTCGCCGTCCTCGCCGGCATCCGCTTCTCGGTCGAAGGTCGGCGCCTCGATCTTCTGCTGTGTGCAGGGTTCGCTGCGTCGGCCGCGAGCATCCTGTTCTTCGCGATTGCGCCCGTGCTCGGCGACGATCCCGTCCAGACCCCGGAGGCGTGGGCCGGAGTCGCCGCGAGAATTCTTGCCCTCGCGCTGATCGCAGCAGCCGCTTTCGTTCGTGGGAGGACGGCTGAGGGACGCTGGGCGCTCCGACTCGGGCTTGCTGCGATCGCGATCGCGCTCGGTGCGATCTGGGTGCTCGCCCGGAGCGCAGGCGAGGCCCTCCCAAGCCTCGAAACCGGTACCGACCTGCCCGCTTTGATGATCGTGGCCCTCGCGCTCCAGGGCTTCCTCAGCCTGGTCGCCGTCTGTGGTTTCGGGCTCCGGTATCGCCGCTACGGCGAGGACCTCGATCGCTGGCTCGCCCTTGCGGCGACACTCATGCTCTCCGCCGAGCTCCACTACGTGTTCACGCCGGTCGTCCCGAGCGGTGTGGTCTCGCAGGGGGACTTCCTGCGTGTGCTCGCGTTCGGCCTTCTGCTCGCCGGCGTGTGGCGGGCGATTCAGTTCGCCGAATTCGGCCGCGCAGTCGCGGAGGAACGCGCCCGCGTCGCCCGCGAGGTCCACGACGGGCTGGCGCAGTACCTCTTCACCATCTCGACCCACGCATCGATGCTCGAGCGCGGTTCGGCTCCCGAAGGGACCCTCAGCAGGCTCAAGTCAGCGGCAGTCCTCGCCCAACAGGAAGCACGATTCGCGATTCTCGCCCTCTCCTCGGCGAGCGGTAACGCGCCGTTCGACACGGCGCTCCGGCGGTACCTGGACGTCCTGACTGCGGACGGCGAGCTCGAGGTCGAGCTCGAGGTCGACCCGGCGATCATGCTCGCGCCGGACGAGCAGATCGAGGTCTTCAGGATCGTCCAGGAGGGACTCGCGAACGTGCGAAAGCATGCCGGCGCGACCCAGGCCGAGGTCTGGATCGGCCGCGACGGCACGCGGCGACTCGTCCGGATCCTGGACGACGGCACCGGCTTCGAGTCGACCGAGAACGGCGCCGGCCAGGGCCTGAAGAACATGAAGACGCGCGCCGACTCGATCGGCGGGGCATTCGGCTTCGCGTCGACGCCGGGCCGTGGAACCGCGATTGAAGTCGTTCTCCGCACGTAACGTCGCTCTCCGATGAGTGCGGTGTCTGCGGGCCGCTTTGGCCGTTCTCATGGATCTCTCATCTCTTCGGTGCCACGATGGTTGTATGCGGGTGCTGGTTGTCGAGGATGAGCCGAAGATGGCCGGGCTGATCAGGCGGGGCCTCTCGGAAGAGGGCTACAGCGCCGACATCGCAGCGACAGGTGACGACGCGCTGTGGATGGCCGCAGCAACCGAGTACGACGCAATCGTCCTCGACGTCCTCCTCCCCGGCACGAACGGCTTCGACGTCTGCCGAGAACTGCGGAGGTCGGGCATGTGGTCGCCGATCCTCATGCTCACCGCCCGCGACTCCGTCGAGGATCGCGTCTCCGGTCTCGACGCGGGTGCCGACGACTACCTGACGAAGCCCTTTTCCTTCGCCGAGCTGCTCGCACGCCTGCGCGCGCTTTCGCGGCGTCCTTCGGTCGAGCGCCCCACCGTGCTCGAGGCGGGCGGCCTCCGCCTCGATCCGGCGACCCAGCAGGCCTGGCGGGGCGACACGGAGCTCCAGCTCTCGACGAAGGAGTTCCGCATGCTCGAAGCGTTCATGCGGCGCCCCGGGCACGTCCTGTCCCGTCTCTACCTCCTCGAGCACTGCTGGGACTACGGGTACGAGAACCGCTCGAACGTGGTCGACGTCTACGTGCGCTACCTCCGCGAGAAGGTCGACCGCCCATTCGGCTGCAAGACCATCGAGACGGTCCGCGGCGCCGGCTACCGGTTGCGAGACGAATGAGCCG
>JBKJWJ010000142.1:0-4269 GCA_046716905.1 Gaiellaceae bacterium | reverse complement strand
GTGTAGGCGAGCCGCCAACGGTCGTCTCCACCGCGGCCGTGATGTCGGCGATGCGAGCCGCCACCGGCCGAGACCTCGTGCGCGTCCCGGTCAAGCCGGACGACATCTGCCTCTAGCGGACGGGTCTTGGGGTCTGACCCCGGGACAGGGCTCTAACGGGCGAGCGAGAGCGCTGCGCCGGCGGCGAGGAGCAGCAGCCCGAGGACCCGCGGCCATGTGATCGCCACCTGCTCCTGGCCGAAGAGGCCGTACTGGTCGATCAGCGCCGCCGCAACCAGGTTCCCCGCGATGACGATCCCGATCGTCGCGGCCACACCGATCCGGGGCGTCGCCAGCGTGATGCTGAGGACGATGAAGACGCTCATCACGCCGCCAAGCCACAGCCACCACGGCTGCTGGGCGGCGGCACGGATGCCGCTGAAGCTCTGCTCCCAGACGAGTAGCAACCCGAGAGCGAACACGAGCGAGACGGCGACGGCGAATGCAAGTGCGGGCGCGATGCCGACGCGCTCCCCCAGCTCGCCCATGACCGCTGCCTGGATGGCGCCTGCCAGGCCCCCAATCGCGCACAGGGCGACCGCAACTGCGGTTCCGCTCGACACGGGGCGAAGCTATACGCTCCTGCGCGTCGCCGACGGAAGGAGAGCGCATGGTTCGCGTGTTCGTGCTGTACGAGGAGAAGCCGGATCCCGAGCGCTACGAGCAGCACGCCGAGCTCTGCCGAAAAGTCCCCGGTGGGACGTTCAGGCACGGCGCGGTTTTCGGTGCCCCGATGGGTGAGCCGAAGTTCCCGTACTACGCCGAGTGGGAGTTCGCCGACATGGACGCTTTCAAGTCCGCCGCACGGACGGACGAGTTCATGGCCACCGGGAAGGACGCGATGGACATGGGCGGCCGCTTCCACGTCCACTTCGCCGAGGTCGAGTGAGCCAGCCCGACTACCCCCGCCCGCTTCCGCCCGAGGAACTCGGCTTCGAGAAGATCGTCTACGAGAAGGCCCCGCCCCGCGCGACGATCACGTTCAACCGGCCGGAGGTGCTGAACGCCTTCGACTTCCAGACCTTGCGTGAGCTGGCGCGGGCCTGCGAGGACGCCTCGTGGGACGACGAGATCCGCGTCGTGGTCCTGACCGGCGCGGGCCGCGCGTTCTGCGTCGGCGCAGACCTTCGCACCTGGGCAGAGGACTACATCGGCAAGCCGAACGAGTACTGGAAGTGGTTCGGCGCCTTCAAGGACGCCCACGACCGGCTGCGCGAGATCGGCAAGCCAACCCTGGCCCGGATCAACGGGATCGCCGTCGGCGGAGGCAACGAGTTCCAGATGGCCTGCGACCTGGGCGTCATGGTCGACGACGCATTCATCCGCCACGTCGGACCGGAGCACGGGTCGGTGCCGGCCGGCGGCGCGACCCAGTGGCTCTCGATCCTCGTCGGTGACCGGCGGGCCAGGGAGATCGTCCTCATGTGCGAGGAGATCCCTGCGAAGAAGGCGGAGGAGTGGGGGCTCGTGAACTGGGCGGTCCCGGCAGCCGAGCTGGACGCGAAGACCGACGAGGTCGTGGAGAACCTCGCTCGCAAGCTCCCCCAGACGACGCGCTACGCGAAGCAGCACCTCAACTTCTGGCGCGACCTCGCCTGGCACGAGACGATCAACCACGCCCGGGACTGGCTCGCCCTCTCGATGGCGACCGAGGAGCCGAAGGCCGCAATCGAGAAGTTCCTGAAGAAGAAATGAGCGAGCAGCTGGTTCTGGTCGAGCGAGACGACGCCGTCGCGGTCGTCCTGCTCAACCGGCCGAAGCAGCTGAACGCGCTCTCCAACGAGCTGATGGAGGAGCTCGTGGCTCGGCTTAAGGAACTGGATGCGGACGAAACGGTGCACTGCATCGTCCTCGGCGGATCCGAGCGCGCATTCGCGGCCGGCGCCGACATCGGGCAGCTCGCGGAGGCTTCGGCGATCGAGCTCTACTACCAGCGGCGAGTCGAACGGTGGGATGCGATTCGCGGCCTCTGGACTCCGCTCGTCGCAGCTGTCTCGGGCTTCTGTCTCGGCGGCGGCTGTGAGCTCGCCATGTCGTGCGACCTGATCGTCGCCTCGGAGTCCGCCCAGTTCGGGCAGCCCGAGACGGGACTCGGGATCATCCCGGGTGCTGGTGGGACGCAGCGGCTGACCCGTGCCGTCGGCAAGGCCGTCGCGATGGACGTGATCCTCAGCGGGCGGTTCCTCTCCGCGCGCGAAGCCTTGGACGCGGGCCTCGTCTCGCGCGTGGTGGCCAGGGAGGCCTGGCTCGAAGAGGCAAAGCGGGTCGCCCGCGACATCGCGGCCAAGGGGCCGGTGGCGACGCGACTTGCGAAGGAGGCGGTCGACCGCGCCTACGAAGGCCCGCTGTCGCTGGGCCTGGAGTACGAGAGGCGCCTGCTCTACCTGGCATTCGCGTCGGAGGACGCGAAGGAGGGTCTCCAGGCGTTCGTCGAGAAGCGCCGCCCGGACTTCAAAGGTTCCTAGACTTCGGAACTCGTCCGGGACCGTCTCGAGCGTGGGCGTTTCCGTTCCGTCGAGGCCGGGCCGGCTCGCGCGAGGTCGTTGTACGCCCCACCCACCCGGGACCAGAACCCTTGCTGAAACGCTATCGGCGACGTCCGCGCCGGTGTGTGGCGCGAATGCGCCAAGATTGCGCCGATGGCCGAGGTGGAGACAACGCGGGACGGAAGCGTCCTCACGATCACGCTCAACCGGCCGGACGTCCTCAACGCTTTCAACACCGCGATGCACCTGGGATTCGGTGCGGCGCTCAAGGAGGCGCGCGAGCCCGAGATCCGAGCAGTCGTCCTCACCGGCGCCGGCCGCGGTTTCTGCGTCGGCCAGGATCTGGCGGAGTTTCGCGAGGCGCCGGGGGACATCGGGGAGCGCCTGCGTTCGAACTACCACCCGAACGTCCTCGCGATCCGTGCGCTCGAGAAGCCGGTGATCGCCGCAGTGAACGGCGCGGCGGCCGGCGCCGGGCTCTCCACGGCCTGCGCCTGCGACATCCGCATCGCCTCCGACGCGGCGACCTTTGTCCCGGCGTTCATCAACATCGGCCTCGTGCCGGACTCGGGCGGCACCTACTTCATCGCGAGGCTCCTTGGACCCGTCCGAGCCTTTGAGTGGATGACCTCCGGGCGGCGCCTCACCGCCACGGAAGCTCAGGCCTGGGGGCTCGTCTCCGAGGTGGTCGAAGGCGACGCTCTACCCGAGCGAGCCGCTGAGCTCGCCGCGCAGCTCGCGTCGATGCCCACACGGGGTATCGGGATGACGAAGCGGCTCTTCGACCGGGCCGGCCAGTCGACGCTCGAGGAACAGCTCGAGCTCGAGGCCCAGCTCCAGTCCGCCGCGACCCAGACGGAGGACTTCAAGGAGGGCGTCGCCGCATTCTTGGAGAAGCGCGACCCTCGCTTTTCCGGCCGCTGACCTACCCCTCAGGTCTCGCGCACGAGAAGAAGCCGATCTCGCCGGCGATGCGCTGGGCCTCCTCGCCGGGCCCCGACGACGCGCCGAAGGTCGCCTGGGCTTCCTGGTCGTTCCCGGCGAACGCCTGCTCGGAGGCCTGCTCCCACGCGTCCAGCTGTTGGTCGAGCAGCGTGATCATGCGCTGGAAGTCCGCATCGTCGTCCTCGGGCGCTCTGAGTGCGCGCAACTCGACGTTCTGCTGCCGGGCGATCGGCACGGCGCGGCGCATGTACACGGCGAAATCCCGTAGGAACGTCTGCGGCTGCGGGATCTGTGCGATCTGGCGCTCGTACTTCGAGCAGATCGCATCCGCGTCCCGGACGAAGTCGGCCTTGCCGCTGTCGCTGCCGAACTGACAGCCGACAAGGAGGAGTGTGGTCAGGCCCGCGGCGAGAACGGCGCGCATGCGACCAAGCGTACGTCGCTCACGCCTGGAGCGCCGTCAGGACTTCCCCGTCCTCCGGGAAGCGACCCGTTTCGTGCTTCGAGAAGACGAGGTCGCCATCCCGCAGGACGTCGAACTGCCCGTTTCCACCCTCGTTCGCCTCGGCGGAGATCCCGTTCGCGTTCAACTCGGCTGCGAGACTCGCAGCCCGCTCGTCGTAGCCCGATCAGGTCGGGCAATAAAGGATCTCGACCGCCACGACGGCAGCGTACCCGGCCTAGATCGTCTTGAACTGTTCGAACGGCTGCCGGCAGCTGCGGCAATAGCGCAGCGAGCGGCACGGAGTGGGGCCGAAAATGTTCTCGAGCGCCGTGTCCGTCGATCCGCAGTAGGGAC
>JBKJWJ010000141.1:0-4500 GCA_046716905.1 Gaiellaceae bacterium | reverse complement strand
AAATCCGTCCGCACCCCCCGCGCTGAACGCGCGCCCGACACGCGTACGCCTACGTGGGGGGTGGGCGTGGTGGGCCCCCCCCCCCGCCGGCTGCTACCGCAGCTTTCTAGTCCTCGTCCTCATCATCCGCATCCTCGTCGTCGTCGTCGGTCGGAGCAAAATCGACTCCGTGCGGCCTCCCGGGATAAGCGAGCGTTCCGGCGACTCGATTTCCGTCACGGTGATCGATGACTGCGATGCCGGGGCTTGTTCCTCCTTCGAACGCGGCGAACGTGTAGCGCCCGTTGGGCGACGTCCACTGGTGCCCGGCGAGCGTGTTGGCTTCGAGAATCGGGCCGAGCCGCACGAGGTCGTACTCGAATGTCCGCGTGTCGACAACTGCCACCTCCGCGGGCATCGTGCGGAGGCTGACGGTCAGCAGCTTCTGGTTCGCCGAGAGCCGCAAGGTGTCGGGAAGGCCGAGCGAGAGCACGTCCGTGTACGTCTCGTGGCGCTTCAGGTCGATCACGCTTACCCGGTTCATCGTTCGGCGACTGACGTACGCGGTCTTGCCGTTCCGCGTAACGACGAGCTCGTGTGCCCCCGGGACGTTCAACCTCCAGAACACGCCTCCGGTGCGCGGATCGAGCGCGATGATCTCGTTCGACGCGTCGCTCGTCACGTAAAGGGTTCTTCCGTTCGGCGAGAAGACGCCGGCGTGCGCCCTTCCGTTCGTGGCTCCCGGGGCGGGGTTCGTGTCCCACGTGCCCAGCAGCGTGTCCGTGTGAGTGTCCACGACCGCCACCATGTCCGTCCCGTACAAGCCGAACGCAACGAGGTTGCCTCTGCGGGTCGTGTGTACGTGATGGGGCCGCGATCCCGTTGCCAGCTCGATTCGCTTCGCGACGACGCCGGTCCCGGCGTCAACGATCGCGATCGCCGGTGACGTCCCGAACTCCTCGGCGACGTAGAGCTTGCCATTCGCGTACGCGAGGGCCCCGGGCTGCGAGCCCGGCCTCATCGGCACGGTGTTCACGACGTCACCGGTGGTCGCGTCGAAGCCCTGGACCGTGTGGGCGCCCCGGTTCGCGACCCAGATCGTTCCATCGGCGTTGGTGAGCCGATCCGACTGTCCGGCACCGGCGAATGACGCGGTCAATCCGATTCCGACAATCCCAACGATCCCTGCAAGGAATGCCGTGATGGCGCGATTGTGCTTGCGCATGGTCGTACCTCCTGCGGTAGCGCTCTCGGCGGCCTCACGAACTCCGCCACCGTCGAGCTAGGGAGAAGGTACGTCTCCCGTTGCCCAAACTCAAATACATGTTGCTCTCTCCTCATATAACTTGAGGTGATGAACCTCGAGGCGAGGCTGAAGGCGTTTGCCGCGATCGTGCGCCGTGGCTCCCTGTCCGGCGCCGCGCAGGAGCTGTACGTGAGCCAGCCAGCGGTTTCGAAACACCTCGCCGCGCTCGAGACCGAGGTGGGCAAGCTTCTCTTTACGCGCGGTCGTGAAGGCGCCACGCTCACACCGGCCGGAGAGGTGCTCGCGGATTATGTGCTTCGTGCCGAGGCCCTGCTGGCGAACGCGAGCCGTGCGCTCGCCGCCGATGCCGACGCCGAGACCGGCACGCTCTCGATCGCCGCATCCGGAATCCCCGGCACCTACGTGCTTTCGGAGCTCGTGGCCCAATTCCGCGAACGTCATCCGGGCATCGAGCTCGAGTTCGAAGTCACGACCTCGGATGGGGCCCTCGAGCTCGTGCGGGCTCACAGAGTCGAACTCGGCGTCATCGGGGGCATGACGGTTCCGCCCGAGCTCGAGAGCGAGCCGATCCTCGAAGACGAGATCGTCCTCGTGGGCCCACCGTCGCTCGGCGGACGGCGCTTGCGCCCGAAGGAGCTCGAAGGGCTGAGATGGCTATCGTGGGAGGAGGGCTCGTCGACGCGCGCAGCCGTCGAGACCGCGCGCTGGGAGCTTGGGCTCCACGCCGTTCCCGAGCTCGAGCTGCCGTCGTGGGAGGCGGTGAAGCTCGCGGTTGCCAAAGGTGCCGGCATCGCGGCGATCAGCCGGCTGGCGCTCGACCTCGAGCTCGAGACCGGGCGCCTGGTCGTTCTGGACGTTCCCCGCTGGCACTTGTTACGCACGATCTCGGTGGTCTATGCGCGCGAAGTGCGGTTGACCCCGGCTGCCGAGCGCTTCCGCGACCTCTTGCGTGAGACGTTCGTCGCAGACGAGCCGCCGCCGAACTCGAATCTGCCCGTGCTCGAGACCGCGCTCCTCGGTCGCGAGCCTGACGTCGCGGAGCTCGTCGAGCTGATCCGCGGCGGTGCGAGTCTTGTGACGCTGACCGGCGCCGGAGGCAGCGGGAAGACAAGGCTCGCGGTGGAGGTGGCCTCGCACCTCGTCGACGACTTCCCGGACGGCGTCTACCTCGTCGACCTTTCGCCTCTCCGCGATCCCGCGCTTGTCCCCGCCGCAATCGCGGACGTACTTGCGCTCAACGACGCCGGCGAGCTCGGTGAGCGGCTCCGCGGCCAGCGGCTGCTACTCGTGCTCGACAACTTCGAGCATCTTCTGGAGGCGGCTCCGGCGACCACGGATCTCGCTGCGTCGGCCCGGGAAGTCGTCCTCCTCGCCACGAGTCGCGTGCCCCTCGGTGTCCGAGGCGAACGTCGTTACCGCGTCGAGCCGCTCCCGCTCGACGATGCGGTTGCACTCTTCCTCGAGCGCGCTCGCGAGGTGAATCCCCGTTTCGGCGACGGCACTCCGGTCCGGCGGATCTGCGAGCGGCTCGATCGGCTTCCGCTCGCGCTGGAGCTCGCGGCGGCGCGGGCGCGTGGCACGACGGCTGCTCGGCTTGCCGACCGGCTCGAGGCGCAGCTCCCAGTCCTCGCCGGCCGCCGGGACGCCCCGGCCAGGCAGCGGACGCTTGGCGCGGCGATCGCCTGGAGCTACGACCTGCTCGACGAGTCGCAGCGACAGCTGCTCAACCGCCTGGCTGTTTTTCGCGGCGGCTGGTCGGCCGAGGCGGCCGAGCGCGTGTGCCGAGCAGATCCGGGCGATGCTGTGATGCTCGCAGACGCGAGTCTCATCAGGGCGACGGAAGACCGCTTCTCGATGCTCGAGACAGTGCGCGAGTTCGCGTACGACCGTCTGGTCGAGAGCGGAGAGCTCGCCGCCGTGCGCCGCCGTCAAGCCGAATACGTGCTTGCCTTCGCGCAGAAGGAACGGCCCCTCGCACGTGGTCCCCAGGAACAGGAGTTGCTCGCGCGGCTGGCCCTCGAGCTGGACAACTTCCGCGCAGCCTTCACGTATGCGCTCGAAACGGAGGACGCCGCTCTCGGTTTGACACTCGCCGAAGCGCTGGAGCCGCTTTGGATCCGCGGCATGCGCCAGCGCGAGGCCGTCCGCTGGCTCGAACCGCTACTTCGCCTCGAGGGCGACGCCGACATCGCCGTTCGCGCCGGCGCCTTCACAGTGGCGGGGCGCTCGGCGATCGAGGCGGGTGAGATCGAGCAGGCGGGGCCCTGGTTCCGAACCGGCCTCGAGCTCGCCCGAGAGTCCGGCGACGAGTTGCGAACCGCTTGGGCTCTGCACGGACTCGGTCACCTGGCTGCGGAACAAGGGAATTCGCAAGAGGCTCAAGCGCTGTTCGAAGAGAGCATGGAGCTCTTCCTACGGCTTGGCGAGCACGCGCCCGCCGGCGGCCGGATGACGTTTCTCGCCTACTACGCCGCTCGCGAGGGCGACCTCGACCGCGCACGATCGCTCAACGAGCAGGCAGCCGAGCAGTATCGCCTGGCCGGAGACGCAGCGGGCGTGGGCGGATGTCTCCATTCGCTCGGCGACCTCGCGCTGGAGGAAGGGGACATCGCCGCTGCGCTGGAGCACTACGCCGAGGCACGGCCCCTGCTGGAAACGGGAACGCGGCCCGACTACGCCTACGCCCTTGGCGGACTGGCCGCGGTGGCTGCGCTGAGTGGCCGGCCGGACCTCGCCGCTCGGCTGTGGGGTGCTGTAGAACGGATCGACTCCGAGTCCGACCACAAGATGCCGCTTGACAACCGTGCCCGGTACGAGCGGGCCTTCGGGAAGCTGGACGAAGTGGAGCTCGAGGCGGGACGCGGGCTGACTGAGGACGCGTCGGTAGAACTTGCTCGAGAGGCGGCCGCGGAGCTGGCCGCTCAGCGGTCCTCGACCCGGTAGACGAACCGGACGGCGTGCCAGAGGTCGTCGATCGCCGCTCTCTTGTTTATCGACGAGGCCCCGCCGAGGCCGATCCTCTGGACGGGGTTGAAGTCGAGGTCGGTCTCGATCTTCGATGCCTTCGTCGGCCATGCGACCCAGAGACCGTCGGCTGCGACCATCGTCTTGCGCAGGGCGAATCGGCGCTCCAGCTTGGCTCGGCCTGGTGGTGAAGAAGACGACGACGTCAGTACCGGGCTTGGCGCCGAGCTTCGTGGAGAGCGGCGTCGCCGACTAGTCCTTGTGCCGGGAGCCGGCCCCGCTCAGAAGTC
>JBKJWJ010000140.1:0-8038 GCA_046716905.1 Gaiellaceae bacterium | reverse complement strand
ACTCGTATAAATCCGGGGTTCACCCGGCTCCCTCACCCCGGGCGCGCCGGGCGGCGCTACGGGGCGCCGGGCTTCCGGACCGTCGCTGAAAGTCTAAGACTTTCAGCGAAAGCTCAGGCGCAGCCGTTGAGCGCTCGCCACTGACGGGTGACGTTCGCGACGTACGTCAGGGTTTCGGCGCTCGGTGCCCCACCGGCCCGGGTGACTGCGGTCGGACCGGCGTTGTAGGCGGCGAGCGCCAGGTCGGTGGAGTGGAACCGGTCGAGCATCAGCCGGAGGTACCGCGCTCCGGCAAGGACGTTCGATGGCGGGTGATCCGGGTCGAGCGCGACCTCTCGCGCCGTGGCCGGCATGACCTGGAGAAGGCCTTGTGCGCCCGCGTCCGACCGGGCCTGCGCGCGGAGATTCGACTCCACACGTGCGACCGCGACGAGTAGCGCGAGCGGAAGCCCTGTGTCCTGCGCGGCGGTCGCGAAGGCGGGTCGAAACCGCCGCGGCAGACGGCACGACTTCTCGGCGATCTGCACGGTTCGTTCGACCGAGGCCGACGTGATCGAGGCCGGCACCTTGTCCGCGCTCGCTGCCGTCGAGACGGCAGCCGCAAACCAGGTGCAGGCACCAGCGACGACCAAGAGTCCGCAGAGACGAAGCCGCATTCCGAGGCGGAGAGGCTAGCTCAACCGTCCGAGACGGCCGTGTTCTTGACCACGATTCGCTCGGTGGGGCGCTCAGTCTGCCGGTTGCCGAGCTTCCCGATCTTCTCGATCGTCTCGAGGCCCTCCACGATCTTTCCGACCACGGCGTAGTCCGGCGGCAGCTGCGCGTTGTCCGACGTGACGATGAAGAACTGGCTGCCACCCGTGCCCGGAGGCTCGAACTGGGACTTCGCCATGGCGACGACGCCCTTGGTGTACGCCGTGTTCGGCGGCGGGACATCGAGTGTCGTGTAACCGGAACCCCCGTTTCCGGTCGCAGTGGGGTCGCCGCCCTGGATGATGAAGCCCGGCACGATCCGGTGGAACCGGGTGTCGTCGAAGAATCCTCGCCGGGCAAGGTCGATCATGGAGTCTCCGTTGCACGGCGCGTTCTCGGGGTCGAGCTCGACCGTGAAGCTTCCGTGGGAAGTCTCGAACTCGATTCGGTACTCCTTCCCGCGCTCCAGGGGCTGGACGCTCGGCGGGTTCGTCGGGTCCTGGATCTCGACCTCGCATGTGATCGCGTTCGGATCGGGACCCGGGTCGTCGTCTCCTCCGCAGCCGGCAGCCAGGAGCGCCAGCGCGCCGACGAGGGCACACGCCAGCCTCATGCCGCAACCTCGGCAAGCGCCCGGCGGATGAGTGCTCCCGCGATCTCGAGCTTGTAGGCGTTCTGCGGCAGCGGCGTCGCGCGGTCGAGCCCGCCTGCTTCGTCCAGCAGCCACGGAATCGGAGCCATCCCCGAAACCGCGAGCCTCGTCTCGCCCCCGAACCGGGCCGCAGCGACGCCGACGAGCGCGAACGAGAAGCGCTGTCGGTCCATTGCCTTCAGGTAGGTGCTCGCCTCGGGCGCCGGGACGTCGAGCTCGAGGATCAGCTCGCCTGGCTCGAGCGTGGTCATCTCGCGGTTCTCCGCGGTGGGCAGGCGGTAGAGATCGGCGAGCGGAAACTCTCGACGGTCGGTATGGACGGTGGCGCCCAGCGCCAGGAGCGCGGCAGCCGGGTCCGAGGGGTGCGCCGACGCGCACGGCTTGTTCGCGAACACCGCGTGCTCGCGATGCTGTCCCTCCCGGGCGAAGCACCTGTCGCCGCCATGGAGCCAGCAGGGATAGCGGAGCCGCCAGTACCAGCAGCGCGTCGACTGGAGGAGGTTCCCGCCGATCGTGCCCATCGCGCGGAGCTGTGGGGAGGCGGCCAGCCGGCATGCCTCCCTGAGCGCCTTCGGGATCTCCGGATCGACCTCGAGCTCGCCGAGCGTCGTGCCGGCGCCGATGCGCCCGCCGTCGACCCCGCGTGGGACGACGGCGCCGATGTCGACGAGCGCGGTCGCCTCGACGATCTGGTCCCGGAGCAGGGGAACGAGCTCGGTCCCGCCCGCCAGCGGGATCGAGCCTCGGTCGTTTCCGAGCGCGGAACGAGCCGCCTCCAGTGAGTCAGGCCGAAGGAGCTCCAACCCTGTCTCTGTCGCGCTCGCGCGCCTCTCGCAGCGCTCTGAGCATCTCTTCGCGAGTGATCGGCAGCGAGCGGATATCCGCACCTGTTGCATCCCGGATCGCGTTTGCGATCGCCGCCGCGGTCGGGATGATCGGTGGCTCCCCGAGCCCCTTCGCCCCGAGATTCGTGAGGTGGGTATCGGGCTCGTCGACGAGATCGGTCACGATCTCTGGGACGTCCGCGATCGTCGGAAGCTTGTAGGCGTCGAGGGTCTGGGTCAGAACCGTGCCGGTCGACGGGTCGAGCAGCCGCTCTTCGGAGAGTGTGTGGCCCAGCCCCTGGATGATCCCGCCCTCGACCTGGCTCGAGGCGCCGAGCGGGTTGATGACGCGCCCGACGTCGTGAATCGCGGCGATCTTGTCGACGCGAATCTCCCCGGTCTCGACGTCGACCGCGACCTCCGCGATCTGGACACCGAAGGTGAGCACCTGCATGCCGGTCGGGTTCGGCCCGCGGGAGCCCTTGCCCAGGATCTGGCCCGATTCGAGCAGTCCCGTGACTTCCTCCAGGGGCCAGGAGCCGCCGTCTGACGACACGATCTGACCGCCCTTCAATGAGAGGATCCGCTGCTCGCGGTCGAATCGCTGTGCGCTGATCTCGAGAATCTGCCTCGCTGCGTCCGCGGCCGCGGAGCGAACCGCAGGCCCCATCGACGGGATCGTCGACGAACCGGCCGAGATCGACGCGAACGGGCCTCGTGCGGTGTCGCCGAGCGAGACCTCCACGCGGTCGACAGGGATGCCGAGCTCCTCGGCCGCGATCATCGCCATGGCAGTGGCGCTGCCGGTTCCGATGTCCTGCATCGCCGTGATGACCGCGGCCCTTCCGTCGCCCCCGACGCGAACCCACGCGTACGAGGGCGGACCGCCTCCGCCGTACCAGACCTGGCTCGCGAGGCCGACGCCGCGCTTCCACGTCCCGTCGGAGCTCGCCCGCACCTGCTCCCGCCTCTTCCAGTGCGGTTCCGCGCGGCGGTAACACTCCAGCAGGCTCTTGGACGAGAACGGCCGCGCATCCATCGCGTCGCTATCGGCGTAGTTCAGCTTCCGCAGCGCGAGAGGGTCGAGGTCGAGCTTCGCCGCCAGCTCGTCGAGCAGGCACTCGAGGCCGAAGGTTCCCTCGACGAACCCCGGCGCGCGGAACGCCTCCATCGGCGGGAGGTTCAGCTTCGCGCCGTACTCGACGGTTCGCACGTTCTCGCACGCGTACAGCATCCGCATCGGGCCGCCCGTGGACGCCACCCAGCCGTCCCATCCGGTGGCATTGACGAAGCTGCCGTCGAGCGCGGTCAGCGTCCCGTCCGAGCGGGCGCCCACTCGCAGTCGCTGGATCGTGGCGTTCCGGTTTCCGGCGTCGAGGTTCTCCTCGCGCCTGGTCAGCATGCACTTGACCGGCCTGCCCGTCTTCCTCGCCAGCTCGGCTGCGATGTAGGTGTAGCTGCCCGGGCGGTTTTTCGAGCCGAACCCGCCGCCCATGAACCGGCACACGACGCGCACGTGATCCTGTGGGAGGCCGAAGTGCTCGGCCACCTCTTCGCGAATCCCCCAGACGTACTGCGTCGAGATGTAGACGGTCAGCCGGTTGTCGCCCTCCCACTGGCAGATCGCCTGGTGCGTCTCCATCGAGTTGTGGAGGACGGACTGCGTCCGATACTCGGCCTCGACGACGACATCCGCCTCGGCGAGCCCTCGCTCGACGTCTCCTCGCATGTGCGTGCTCGGCTCGTCCAGCAGTTCGCCCTTCTCGACCGCCTCGTCGCCGTCGAGGAGCGGCGTGAGCTGCTCCCACTCGACCTCGACGAGCGCGAGGGCCGCTTTGGCTTGCTCGAAGGTGTCAGCGGCAATCGCCGCGACCGGAGCGCCTTGATAGGGCGGCTCGTCGGACAGCGGCTCTGTGTCGGGGCCGAGCACGGCGCGGACACCCGGCGACTTCTCCGCCATCCGCAGGTCGATCTCGGAAACCCGTGCCCGGGCAAAGGGACTTCGGAGGACGGCGGTGTGCAGCATTCCCGGAAGCTGGATGTCCGCTGTGTACTGCGCCTCGCCGCGCGCCCGCTGGAGCCCGGTCTGTCGGGGTGTCGGACGGCCGACGGTGTCCTGCGGTCCTGCCGGCCATTGCTCGAGAGCGTCCTCCTCGACCACGATCCACTGCTCGGTGTAGCGGCCCTCGACTTCTTTTTCGGTCTTGATCAGTCTTGCCATGTGGCGATGGCCTCCTCGATCTTGGGGTAGGTGCCGCAGCGGCACAGGTTGCCCGCCATTGCATGACGAATCTCCTCGGAGCTCGGCGAGGGGTTCGCCGCCACGAGCGCCGTCGCCGAGACGATCTGGCCGGGCGTGCAGAAGCCGCACTGGATCGCATCCGTCCGGACGAATGCATCCACCATCGGATGATCTCGTAGTCCTTCGATCGTCGTCACTTCGCCGTCGACGGTATGGACGAGCGTGATGCAGGAAAGGATGGGGACTCCGTCGACCTGAACCGTGCACGCGCCGCAGTGCCCCTCGTTGCAGGCGATCTTCGTGCCGGTCAGGCCGATGTGCTCGCGGAGGTAGTGCGCGAGCGAGGTCCCAACCGGCGCCTCGAGCTCGTGCGAGCCGCCGTTGACCCGCAACTCAGGCACCTGGGGTCACCGCGATGATGTCCGCCAGGTGGACGAGCGCGAAGACCGAGCGGCCCGTCGCGGCCCGCTCGCCTTCCTCGTCGATCTCCGGGAGCGCGCGCCAGAGATCCTGCGCCGCCAGCAGCAGCTCCCTGATCTGGTCGAGCTCCTTGACCGAGCCGTTGCGCTCCTGGGTGGCGTTCAGCGCCAGGCCGATGACCCCGATCGTGTCCGACTGGCGCGTCCAGAGGAGCGGCGTGGCCATCGAGAGGTACTGGTGGATCCGGGCGAGCGCCATCGACTGGCGAAACTCCCCGTCACCCGTCGGCGTCGTCGGCTCCAGCGGCTCCTCGCCGTCTGCGATCCGGTTCGCGTTGCCCGCGAGCATGTCCCGGAGCTGGCGCTCGTCGAGCCCGGCCGTGATCGCAGTGCGCAGGGAAATCAGGAGCGACTGGGGCTGCCGGCCGTACGGGTAGTCGGAGGCGTAGAGGATCTGCTCGGGCGGCACCTGATGGAAGAAGTCGAGGAGATCGACTGGGCTCCAGACGGACGTATCGAAGAAGACGCCCTTTCGTCCCGCAAACCGCCCGGCCAGAGCAGCCATGTCCGCGATCCCGGCGTGGGCGATGATCAGCTGCGACTTCGGATACCGCTCCGTGAGCCGCGAAAGATGGTCGGCGATCGGCGGCAGGCCGCGGCCGCCGTGGATGAGGATTGGCACACGTCGCTCGGCCGCAAGCTCGAACACCGGGGCGAGCCGGTCGTCGTTGAGCGTGAATCGCTGCGCCCGCGGATGGAGCTTGATTCCCTTCGCGCCGCGGTCGAGGCAGCGGATCGCCTCGTCGATCGGCCCTTCGGCGGTCAGGTCGAGTCGCACAAAGGGGACGAGTCGTCCGCCGGAGCGCTCGGCGTCGCGCAGGGTTCGATCGTTCGGCGCCCGGAAGGCGGGCTCCCGGTCGGGCTCGTCCATGCAGAACATGAAGGCGCGGGAGAGGCCGTAGGCGTCCATGATCCGCTCGAGCTCCTCGTACTGGCCGCTCGTGCCGTCGATGTCGTGGCCGAGATGCAGGTGCGCATCGACGATGTCGGCGCCCTCGGGCAGCAGCCGACGGAGTTCCTCGTCGTAACTCGAGATCAGCGCCTGGGCGCGCGAGAGAGCCGCTTCCACGGCTGCTCAGTGTAGTGAGAGGCCGGTATAGGATTCGCGTTCGATGGCTGACGTCCTGATCTACGCAGAGAACCTGCACACGCCGGAGCTCCGGCACGAAGTTTCCGTTCCAGCGCCGGACCCATTCCTCTACGTCGAGAAGAACGGCACCAAGCACGTGGTCATCACCTCGTTCGAGGTCGACCGAATGAAGGAGGGCGGACTGGAGGCTCACCCGCTCGAGGAGTTCGGGTGGGACGACCTCGTCGGCAAGGGCCCGCGCGACGAGCAACTGCTGAAGCTGATCGTCCAGGCCGTGCAGGGCCTCGACGTCAAGGAGGCGATCGTCCCCCATACGTTCCCGCTCGAGTTGGCCGACAAGCTCCGCGCGCAGGGGATCGAGATCACGCCGGACCGCGCGTTCTTCAACGAGCGCCGCCGCGCGAAGAACGACGCGGAGATCGCCGGGATCCGCAAGGCGCAGCGAGGAACCGAGGCGGCGATGGACACGGCGCGAGACCTCTTCCGGCGCGCCGAGCCGTCGAACGGTGGCTTGACCGTCGATGGCGAGGCGCTGACCGTCGAGCTCCTGAAGGCGCGCATCACGGACGTCTTCAACGCCCATGGCCTCGCTTCGGACGAGATGATCGTGGCGCACGGGACGCAGACGGCGGTCGGCCACGATTTCGGGTCAGGCGCGTTCGCGGCGGACGAGCCGATCGTCCTCGACCTCTTTCCACGCGATCGCGAATCGGGCTGCTATGCGGACATGACCCGGACGTTCGTCATCGGCGAAGCGCCCGAGAAGCTGGTCGAGTTCCACCGGCTCGTCAAGGAGGCGCTCGACGTCTCACTTGCAGCCGTGAAGCCGGGGGCGGACGGCCGCGAAGTTTTCCAGCAGGTCTGCGACGTCTTTCACGAGGCCGGCTACCCGACGCAGCTCTCCAAGCAGCCCGGCGAGGTGCTCGACCGCGGCTTCTACCACGGGCTCGGACACGGAGTCGGGCTCGAGGTGCACGAAGGCCCGTCCCTCTCGCGCGACCCGGGGACACTCGCCGTCGGCGATGTCATCACGCTCGAGCCGGGCCTCTACGAGCCGGGCTTCGGCGGATGCCGACTCGAGGATCTCGTTCTCATCACCGAGTCTGGCTCAGAGAACCTCACGCAGTACCCATACGACCTGAAGCCGTAATGGCCAAGGAGCAGACCGGCTCCATCGAGACGATGTTCCTCGAGGAGCGGCGGTATCCGCCGAGCCCCGAGTTCACCGCGCAGGCGAACGCGCAGCAGGAGCTCCTTGAGCTGGACTACGAGGAGCTCTGGGCGCGCGAGTCGCAGCGCCTGACCTGGTTCCAGCCCTGGACGACGCTCCTCGAGTGGGAAGCGCCGTATGCCAAGTGGTACCTCGGCGGCAAGCTCAACGTCTGCTTCAACTGCGGCGACCGGCATGTCGAGGCCGGCAAGGGCGGCAAGGTCGCATTCCACTGGGAGGGCGAGCCTGAAGACGACCGGCGCGAGATCACCTTCGCCGATCTCCAGGCCGACGTCGTCCGCTTCGCCAATGCGCTGAAGGAGCTCGGAGTCCGCAAGGGGACGCCGGTCGGGATCTACATGGGGATGGTTCCGGAGTGTCCGGTTGCGATGCTCGCCTGCGCACGGCTCGGGGCACCGCACACGGTCGTCTTCGGAGGCTTCTCCGCGGACTCCCTCTCCGACCGGCTGAACGACATGGAGTGCGAGGTGCTGATCACCCAGGACGAGGCGTGGCGCCGCGGCACGATCGTCCCACTCAAGCGCAACGCCGACGAGGCGCTGGCCTCCTCGCCCGGCGTCAAGAAGTGCGTCGTCCTCCGTCGCACCGAGGGCGAGGTCTCGATGGAGCGCGGCCGCGACGTCTTCTGGAACGAGATCGTCGAAGGCAAGTCGGATGATCCGTCGTCATGCCCCTGCGAGCCGATGGACTCCGAGGATCTCCTCTACCTGCTCTACACGAGCGGGACGACCGCGAAGCCGAAGGGGATCGCCCATACGACCGCCGGCTACCTGGTCGGCGTCGCGACGACTCATCACTACATCTTCGACGTGAAGCCGGAGTCGGTC
>JBKJWJ010000139.1:0-5834 GCA_046716905.1 Gaiellaceae bacterium | reverse complement strand
GGGTGGCCGAGACCGTGGCGCTCCTCGCCGACGCTGGAGCTGCGGGCCTCTCGATCGAGGATTACGACCCTGCGACCGGCAGCATGGACGACGTCGAGGCCGCCGCGGAACAAGTCGCAAAGGTCGTGGACGCCGCCCATCTCCTCTCGGAGCCGATGGTGGTCACGGGCCTAGCAGATAACCACATTCGCGGCGTCTACGACCTCGACGACACGATCGCGCGCCTCGTCGCCTATCGAGACGCGGGTGCGGACGCGGTGTATGCGCCGGGCCTGTCGAACCTCCACCAGATCGCAGCGGTCGTCGAGGCGGTCGGAGTTCCCGTGAACGTCCTCGCGCTGGCCGCCGGGCCTTCGGTCGCCGAGCTGGCTACCGTCGGTGTGCGGCGGGTCTCGACTGGCAGCCTGCTGGCCGGAGCCGCGTAAGCGGCCCTCGTCGCGGCAGCACGGGAGCTCATGACCGACGGGACTTCGCGTTACGCGGAGAGCGCGGTGTCGCGGGAGTTGCTGACGGACGCGTTCGCTCGCCGCGACGGCTAACACCTTCCCCGTCCCTTCCTGAGTGCCACACTAGGGTGGTGACCGCTGTAGTTGACGCGACCCAGATCGACGAAGCTGCATTTCGAGGGCAGGTCCTTCGCCCTGCGGATGCGGACTACGACCTGCATCGAAAGATCTGGAACGGCTCGTTCGACAAGCACCCGGCGCTGATCGTTCGCTGCGCCGGCGTCTCGGATGTGATCGCCGCCGTCAAGTTCGGACGAGCGAGCGGCCTGCCGGTTGCGGTGCGGAGCGGTGGGCACTCGTTCCCTGGCCTGTCGGTCGCAGACGACGCGCTGATGATCGACCTCTCCCCGATGAAGGGCGTGCGCGTCGACCCCGAGAAGCGCACGGCGCGCGTGCAGGCGGGCGTCTTGCTCGGCGAGCTCGACAGGGAGACGCAGGCGTTCGGGCTCGCGGTTCCGTCCGGCATCGTCACGCACACCGGGGTGGCCGGGCTCACGCTCGGCGGCGGGATCGGCTGGATCATGCGCAAGCACGGACTGTCGGTCGACCAGCTCGTCTCGGTGGATCTCGTGACCGCCGACGGAGAGTTCGTCAAGGCGAGCGCGGACGAGAACGCCGACCTCTTCTGGGGCGTGCGCGGCGGCGGCGGCAACTTCGGGATCGTCACGGAGTTCGAGTTTCGTTGCGTGCCGCTGGGCACACAGGTGTTGGCAGGCCCCATCTTCTGGCCGATGGAGCAGTCGGGGGAGGTTCTGCGCTTCTATCGCGACTGGGTCGCCGAGGCTCCTGACGAGCTGATGACGATCGTGCTCCACCGCAAGGCGCCACCGTTGCCGTTCGTGCCGGAGGAGTTGCACGGGAAGCCGGTCGTCATGGTCATCTGCTGCTGGGTCGGCGACGTGGAGGAGGGAGAGAGGTTCATCCGTCCGCTGAGGGAGTTCGGCTCACCGGTGGCTGACGTCTGCACGACGAAGCCGTACTTGACGCACCAGTCGATGTTCGACCCGAGCTTCGTGCCGGGCCGTTGGTACTACTTCAAGAGCTGTGACGTCGCGGAGTTGAGCGACGAGATCATCGACATTACGGTCGAGCGCTCGCTGCAGATCTCCTCGCCGCTGACGTCGTTCCCGATCTGGCAGATGGGTGGCGCGGTCTCGCGGGTGGGCGACGACGAGACCGCGTTCAACGGCCGTACCGCGGGCTTCACGTACAACATCGGCGCCAGCACGGCGACGGGCGAGGGCTTCGACGAGGAGCGAGAATGGGTGCGGGGGTTCTGGTCGGCCCTGGAGCCGTGGCACGAGGGCGTGTACGTGAACTTCCTGGGCGACGAGGGCGCCGACCGGGTTGCCCAGGCCTACGGGCCGGTGAAGTACGAGCGGCTGCGCGCGTTGAAGAACAAGTACGACCCGGACAACTTCTTCCGGATCAACCAGAACATCGCGCCGAGCTAGCTCGGCCTCGTCAGGGAAACTGCGCGACCGTCGGCTCGAGGTCGAGGCGGCCCCCGTCTCGGCAGTCCGGCGGTATGCGGTAGTCGGGGCTCTCCCGGCCGCGACGCGCGTTCTCGGCCAGCTGCTGGCGCATCATCCGCCGCGCCGAGTCCGTCGAGAGCCCGAGCCGGAATCCGATTTCGACGCCGGTTTGCAACGCGTAGCACTCGGTCCTTCCCTCATTCGACTCACCGCGGAGGTGCCACGCCTCGTGGGCGAGCACTGCGATTGCGAGGCCGGTCCGGTTGGATCGCACCTCGCCCTTGAACGCGAGCCGGTAGAGATCGAGGCAGCGCTCCGGTGTCAGGTAGGCGAGGTTGCCCCCGACGACGGCTACGCCATCGGCGTGCTGGACTGCACCGACGAAGTCGCCTGACTCGTCACAACGAATTGTGACCGGCTTCTCGGCGACGCGCGAAGCCTCGCTGGAGAAGCGCGCTGTGGCCGCGGCCCGCGTATCGGCGTCGAGTCCGTTCCAGCCGGAGCGGCTCTCGACGATCCAGAAAACCAGCGCAAGCGCGCCGATGAGACCGAGGCCGACGACGAAGCGGCGAAGGGGCGACCGAAGGCGCTCCGGGTCTGCCGCCGCAGCTGGAGGTACTTCCTCGGGACTCTCGCGCGCTTCAGCGATCACCGCCTGCAGCTCCTCATCCGTCTCGCCCGCATACGGAACCCACAGCTCCTCGCCTCCCTCACGGACGAGCAGGAGCTCCTCGGTCTTGTCTCCGTAGCCGTAGCGCTCCCGATCGGCGCTCTGCGGCCCGCGATCCGCGCCCCGCGCCGGGCCGGCGCGGAGTGCGCTGACGAAGAAGTGGAGCTCGAGCCCAAGTGTGATCAGGAACGGAAGCCAGATCGGCACTGCCGCTTGCAGTGCGTACGGGCCGAAGAGCCAGGCAAGAACGAAAACGGCCAGCCCGACACGCAGGAGCGTGAGGGGGCTGGGCAGCCGATCCGCCTTCCACATGCGTCGAAGGTAGCGCCGGCCCGATGAGCCACAGCCGGGATCGCCCGTCTAGACGTTCATTGTCGCCGCGCATCCCCCTCGAAGATGCCCGTCTGGTGTGCGAGCACGACTGCCTGGACGCGGTCGCGGAGATTGAGCTTCTGGAGGATGTGGGTGACGTGTGTCTTGACGGTGGTGTCGCTGATGAAGAGCTCCTGCGCAATCTCTCCGTTGGAGAGACCAGTCGCGATCAAGCGGAAGACGTCTCGCTCACGCGTGGTCAACTCGTCGAGCTCGTTCGGAGGAGAGGGGCGAGGGAGGCGAGTGAACTGTTCGATCACGCGTTTCGTGATCGTCGGTGAGAGGAGGGCGTCTCCGGCGGCGACGGTGCGAATCGCGGCGATCAATTGTTCGGGAGGCTCGTCCTTCAGGACGAAGCCGCTCGCGCCTGCGCGGAGTGCTTCGTAGACGTACTCGTCGAGGTCGAACGTCGTCAGGATCAGGACCCGTGCTCCGTCGTCGGCGGAGAGGATGCGCCGGGTCGCCTGGAGGCCGTCGAGCTCAGGCATGCGGATGTCCATGAGGACGACTGTCGGTTGGAAGCGGGCAGCCTTGTCGACCGCTTCGAGCCCGTTGCTGGCCTCGGCCACGACCTCGATGTCCTGTTCGCCGGAAAGCAGCATTCGGAAGCCGGCACGCACCATCGATTGGTCGTCAGCGACGAGGACGCGGATGGTCACCGGTCGCCACCCAGTGGGAGCCGCGTGCTCAGGATGAAACCGCCTCCGTTTGCGGTCCCCGTTGTCATCTCGCCGCCGTAGATCTTCACGCGCTCGCGGATGCCCACGAGTCCGTGGCCAAGGCCGTCGGTGGTCGTGGCACCCCGCCCGTCGTCGCGGATCTCGATCTGGAGCTCGTCGGAGCCGAAGCAAACGATCACGTCGGCGTGGCTGGCTTCTGCGTGTTTAAGGGCGTTGGTCAGGCCCTCCTGGATGATTCGGTAGGCGGAGAGGTCGACCGCGCGCGGGAGCGGAAAAGAGTCTCCGTCGAGGTGAAGCCGCACGGGCAGACCTGCTCGCCCGACCTCCTCGACCAGGGCGTCCAGGCGGTCGAGACCAGGCTGGGGGGTCAATTCGAGCTGCTGGCCGTCGTGCCGCATGGCGCCGAGAAGGAGTCGCATCTCCGCAAGCGCCGAACGGCCGGCCTGCTCCACGCCTCTGAGCGCATCCTTGTCCTCTTCCAGTGCTTGGGGAAGCTGATGCCGGACGGCGCCGATCTGGAGCACCATGACGCTGACCGCGTGGGCGACGATGTCATGGAGCTCGCGGGCAATTCGAGCACGCTCCTCGGCAACTGCGATGCGCGCGGCTGCTTCACGCTCACGCTCGGCGTGGGTCGCGCGTTGTTCGGCGGCTTCGGCCTGCTCGGATCGCTCGCGTAGCGCGTAGCCGGCCAACCAGCCGATTCCGAACAGCAACGGCGTGAACAGGTAGTCGCCAGGAGAGTGCCTGGGGTCGTTGTAGATGATGATCGCGGACCCGCAGAGCACGACGATCAGTCCGACGCGCGCCTGGACGGCGTCCCCGAGATTGCCGAGCAGAAAGGCGGCGGCCAGGCCCGCCACCGAGGCGCTGACGGCGAAGACGATCAGCCTTCCGTCGATGAACGAGACGGCCGCGGCCACGAGCCAGACCGCCGCCGGGGCGCCGAACGGGAAGCGGCGGCGGAAGAGCAGCGGCAGGACGACGAGCGCGATCGCGGGCACCACGATCCAGTGCGTCGTGCGTGGCTCTCTCACAGCATCGTTCCTGAGCGCAATGTCGAGCGCCCCGCCGACTGCAGCGATCGCGATCAGCGCATCGAATCCGTACCCGCGCACGAGGGAAGCGACGCCGTTCACGCGCTGAACGTACTCCAGGCGCTCGAGCGCCGCCTCCTACCCGAGTAGGAGGGGAAATCACCGCCTGGTTTGAGCTCGAATCGGACTTGGCTCCGACGACTTCGCGCCCCCGCGCTCTTAGCGTCATCAGCAGGCGTCATCAAGCCAAGGAGGAGGAACGAGCATGACACGCACCAAGCATCCGCATCTCAACCTCGCGGCCCGGATGGGCCGCTGGAGCGCCGGTCATTGGAAGACCGCCACGTTCGGCTGGCTCGCCCTCGTTGTCGTTGCCTTTGCAATCGGTGGCGCAGTCGGGACGAAGACGATCGATCCGAACACGGCGGGGCCAGGCGAGTCCGGCCGCATGGACAGGATCCTCGACGCCGGCTTCAAGCAGCCCGCCGGTGAGAGCATCCTGATCCAGAGCGGCTCGCTTCGAACGAGCGATCCGGCCTTCAAAGCCGCAATCGAGGACGTCGTCGCCGTGATCTCCGGATCGGACGCTGTTCAGCAGGTCGAGTCGCCGCTCGATCCCGCCAACGCGGGGCAGATCTCGGAGAGCGGCCATGCGGCCCTCGTCGAGTTCGAGATTCGCGGCGACGCAGACAAGGCAGTCGACAAGATCGGCCCGGTGCTCGACCGCGTAGACGAAGCGCAGCGGGCACACCCGCAGCTGTTCATCGGCGAGTTCGGCGACGCCAGCGCCGTCCAGGAGACCGAGGCGGCGTTCGCGGACGATCTCGCCAAAGCAGGCGTCTACTCGCTCCCGATCACGCTGATCATTCTTGTGATCGCTTTCGGGGCGCTCGTCGCCGCGGGAATCCCGCTGCTCCTGGGCCTGACGGCCGTCTTCGCAACGTTCGGTCTGATCGCGGTCTCAAGTCGGTTCCTGCCGGTCGCGCAGGAGGCTCCGGCGATCGTGCTCCTGATCGGGCTGGCGGTGGGCGTCGACTACACGATGTTCTACTTGAAGCGGGAACGCGAGGAGCGGGCCGCAGGGCGGAGCGAAC
>JBKJWJ010000138.1:0-3055 GCA_046716905.1 Gaiellaceae bacterium | reverse complement strand
CCGGAGGTGCGGCGCTGCGCGCTCGCCTTCGCGCGCGAGGTCGAGCGGCGCCTGCCCAAAGAGGTGACGACGGCATGGTGGAAGGAAGAGCGCGGCCGCCGCGTCTTCATCGACTACAACCAGACCGCCCGAGACCGGACGATCGCGTCGGCCTACTCAGGGCGGGCGCGGCCGGACGCGACCGTCTCGGCGCCGGTGACCTGGGACGAGCTACCCGACGTCGCGACCGAGGACTTCACCCTCGCCACGATGCCGAAGCGCTTCGAGAAGCTCGGCGACGTCCAGGCCGGCATCGACGACGAGGTGTGCGACCTGCTGAACCTGTTCGAATGGGTCGAGCGGGACGAGAGGGAGGGGATCGGCGAGGCGCCGTATCCGCCCCAGTTCCCGAAGATGCCGGGCGAGCCGAAGCGCGTCCAGCCGTCGCGGGCGAAGAAGAAGCCCTAGCTCGCGAGCAGGCTCTCGAACGTCGGGTCGTTCGGGTTGCGCGGCGGCCTGACCTCACGCCAGGTGCAGTCCTTCGGGGCCTTGTCCTCGCGGAAGCGGATGAGCCGCGTCCCGTGCCGGAATCGGTTCCCCTGCACCTTGTCGTACCGCACCTCGGCAACGAGCTTCGGCTTGAGCGGTTGCTCTTCGAGCTCGCCCGTGCCCCAGCGGTTCGGCTCCGAGAAGCGGCGATCCGATTTCTGATCGATCAGGGGGACGACGAGCTCGGCGATCTGGGCGTGCTTGGACGCGGCCACCGCAGCCGACCCGACGTAGTCGAGGCCGCCGTCCTCGCGGTAGAGCCCGAGGAGGAGGGTTGCGATCTTGTCCGGCTTCGATTTCCAGCGCAGGCCGACGACGACGACGTCTGCGGTCTTGTACGGCTTGACCTTGTTCACGGCCTCGCGTGAGCCCGGCCGATAGGGCTGGTCGAGGCGCTTGGCGATCACACCGTCCAGGCCTGCGGCCTCGAACGTGTCGAGCCATTCACGCGCCGCTTCGGGGTCGACGGTGCACGGAGAGAGGCGGAAGCCCTTCGCGAGTTTCTCCAGCTGCGCGCGGCGTTTCTTCAACGGCAGCTCGTGGATCGGCTTGCCCTTCCAGAGCAGGACATCGAAGGCGATGAACTCGGCGGGGATCTCCTTCGACAGCTTCAGAACCCGGCTCTCCGCAGGGTGGAGCCGCATCTGCATCAAGTCGAACTCGAGGACGCCGTCTCGGGCGATGACGATCTCGCCGTCGAGGGCGGAGTGGGGCGGGAGCAGCTCGCCGAGCGCCCGGAGCTCGGGAAAGTAGCGGAGCAGCGGCCGCTCTTTGCGCGACCAGAGCGCGAGCTCGCCGCCGTCGTTCTCGAGGACGCCACGGAACCCGTCCCACTTCGGCTCGTACTGCCAGCCGTCGCCCTCGGGAAGCTCGGAGACGAGCTCTGCCTCCATCGGCGGGAAAGGAACGTTCGGGCCCGGCACTTGCCTAAGCTTGCCGGATGCGGAGAGTCGTCATCACCGGCATGGGAGCCGTCAGCCCGCTTGGCAACGATCTGCCGGCGACCTGGCAGGCTGCCCTCGCCGGCGAGAGCGGAATCGACTTCATCCGCTCATTCGACGCAAGCGAACACCCGGTGCGGATCGCCGCCGAGGTCAAGGACTTCGAGGCGCCGGATGTCCTCTCGCCGAAGGAGGCTCGGCGGCTCGATCGCAACGTTCTGCTTGCAGTCGCGGCCGGCAAGGAGGCCCTCGACGACGCCGCGCTCGACTCCCAGTACGAACCGGAGCGGATCGGCGTCACCTTCGGCTCGGCGTTGGGCGGCTTTCTCGGGATCATGCAGCAGCACGATGTCATGCAGGAACGGGGCATCAACCGTGTCTCGCCCTACTTCCTTCCGAGCGTTCTCGTCGATTCGGCGAGCGGTCAGCTCGCGATCTCATTCGCCCTGCGGGGCCCGAACTATGCGCCGGTGTCCGCCTGTGCGACCGGGTCGCATGCGGTGGGGGAGGGGGCCGAGATCATCCGTCGCGGCGACGCCGACGCCATGCTCGCCGGGGGTACCGAGGCGTGCATGCACCCGTTGATCCTCGCCGGCTTCTGCGCGATGCGCGGGCTCGCTGCGGAGGAGGAGCATCCTCCGCGGGCCTCCCGGCCGTTCGACGCCACTCGTGCCGGCTTCGTCATCGGCGAGGGAGCCGGTGCCCTCGTCCTGGAGGAGCTGGAGGCGGCGCGAGCTCGCGGAGCGACGATCTACGCCGAGATCCTCGGCTACGGCACTTCGAATGACGGCTACCACATGGCCGCTCCGGAGCCCGAGGCCACGGGTGTCGCGAACATGATGCGCGCGGCGCTCGACCGAGCCGGAGTCGAGCCGGAGCGGGTCGACTACATCAACGCCCACGGCACCTCGACACCTCTTGGCGACGCTGCTGAGACGAAGGCGATCAAGGACGTCTTCGGCGACCACGCGTACAAGCTCGCCGTCTCGTCGACGAAGTCGATGATGGGCCACTGCTTCGGCGCGGCGGGTGCGATCGAGGCACAGATGGCGGCGCTCGCCATCCACCACGGGAAACTGCCGCCGACGATCAACTACGAAAACCCAGATCCGGTCTGCGACCTGGACTACGTCCCGAATGAGGCGCGGGAGTCGGATGTCGAGGTCGCACTCTCGAACGCGATGGGCCTGGGGGGCCACAATGCATGTGTGTTGTTGGGAAAGGCTCAGTGAGCTTCATCGTCAACGAGGACGTCTAGCGCTACGCGCTCGAGCACTCGACGCCGGACCCCGAGTTCTTCCGTCGGCTGGAGGAGGAGACGCGGGCCAACACGAGCGCGCCCCAGATGATGGTCGGCCCGCTCGAGGGGCAGTTCCTCGGCTGGCTCGTCCGGCTCTCACAGGCGAAACAGGTGCTCGAGATCGGCACGTTCACCGGCTACTCCTCCATCTCCATGGCTCTGGCTCTACCCGAGGGAGGTCGGATAACAAGCCTGGACGTGAACGAGGAGACAACGGCCGTGGCGCGTCGCTACGCGGAGGAGGCCGGCGTCGCCGATCGCATCGACTACCGCGTGGGCGATGCTC
>JBKJWJ010000137.1:0-3245 GCA_046716905.1 Gaiellaceae bacterium | reverse complement strand
TCTCGGAGAGCCAGGAGCGGATGGTCGCCGTCGTGCGTGCCGACCGGCTCGAGGACGTCTTTGCCCTCTGCCGGCGCTGGGATCTGGCCCACGAGGTGATCGGCGAGGTGACCGACACGGGAGAGCTGCGGGCGTTCCACGACGGCGAGCTCGTCGGCGCGATCCCCGCCGCCCTGCTCACGGACGAGTGCCCCCGCTATCGCATCGAGAGCCGGCCGGTGGCGACGAGCCCCGCGCCGGTGCAGGAGTCGAACCTCACCAGCCGAGAGTGGATCTACGAGCGCTACGACCAGCTCGTCGGCTCCCGAACCGTTCGCAAGCCGGGCCTCGACGCCGCCGTGCTGCGGCTCGACGGGAACCGTGGGCTCGCGGTGTCGCTCGACGGCCCGCCCGTCGGGGAGCGCGACCCGTTCAGGGCAGGCGCTCTCGCCGTTTTCGACGCGGCCCGAAACGTCGCGTGCGCCGGCGGCGAGCCGATCGGGCTCACCGACTGCCTCAACTTCGGCAATCCGGAAAAGCCGGAGATCGCCTGGGAGCTCGAGCAGGCGATCGAGGGGATCGCACAGGCCGCCGAGGCGCTGGGGATCCCGGTCGTCAGCGGCAACGTCTCGCTCTACAACGACACGGACGGACGCTCGATCCCGCCGACGCCGGTCGTCGGCTGCGTCGGCCTCGTCGAGGACGTCCGGCTCGTCCCGCGAGGCTGGCGTCCAGGGGACACGGTCAGTGTCGTTCGCGGGTCCGATACGGACTGGCTCGCCGCCGAGGCCCGGCTGATCGGACTCGTCTGGCGGGCGGCTGCAGGGCTTTCGCTCGTCCACGACGTCTCCGACGGCGGGCTCGCCGTCGCCCTGCGGGAGATGGCCGACTGGAGCGGAGTCCCGGCAACCCTCGACATCGCGGATCCCGACACCATCCGCTTCGTCCTCGCCGGCGACCACGTGCCGGACTTCGCCGAGCAGGTCGGGACCGTCTGATGTGCGGCCTCTTCGGAATCCGGGCGCCTGAGCGCGACGTGGCGCGCGTCTCGTACTTCGGCCTCTTCGCGCTCCAGCACCGCGGGCAGGAATCGGCCGGAATCGCCGTGTCCGACCACGGCCGTCTGACCGTCGTCCGCGACATGGGGCTCGTCCCGCAGGTCTTCTCCGAGCAAACGCTGCACGGGCTCACCGGCCAGCTGGCGATCGGTCACACGCGGTACTCGACCACCGGGTCGACGCACTGGGCGAATGCACAGCCCCTCGTGCACCACGGGCGGGCCAGGACGATCGCGCTCGGCCACAACGGCAACCTCACGAACACCGAGGAGCTCCGCGAGGAGCTCGAGGCGGACGGCGTCCAGCTCGGATCGAGCTCCGACTCCGAGGTGATCGCGGCACTGATCGCGAACGACCCGGCGCCGCTCCACGAAGCCGTCACCAACACCCTGGCGCGAGTCGAGGGCGCAACGACCGTCGTGGCGCTGACCGAGGGAAAGCTGGTTGGGTTCCGCGACCCGTACGGCTTTCGCCCGCTCGTCCTCGGGAGCCTCGACGACGACTGGGTGCTCGCCTCCGAGAGCTGCGCGCTCGACCTCGTGGGCGCCGAGCCCGTGCGGGAGCTGCGGCCCGGCGAGCTCGTGATCGTCGATCGCGACGTCGAGACGCATCAGGTAGCCGAGTCGGCGAACCGCCTCTGCCTCTTCGAGTTCATCTACCTCGCTCGCCCCGACTCGCGACTCTCGGGCGAGGAGATCCACGGTGCCCGAGTCCGAATGGGCGAGACGCTCGCCGCGGAAGCTCCGGCGGTCGCCGATTTCGTCATGGCGGTGCCCGATTCGGGAACGCCGGCCGCGATCGGCTTTGCGCGCGCTTCCGGCATCCCGTTCAACGAGGGCCTGATCAAGAACCGCTACGTCGGTCGAACATTCATCCAGCCGGATCAGGGCTTGCGCGAGCAGGGAATCAAGTTGAAGTTCAATCCCCTGGCGGAGGTGTCCGGAAAGCGCGTGGTGGTCGTGGACGACTCCATCGTCCGCGGGACGACGATGCGCCAGCTCGTCGCCATGCTGTTCGACGGCGGCGCGACCGAGGTGCACGTGCGTGTGTCCTCCCCGCCGATCGTCTCGCCCTGCTTCTACGGCATCGACTTCGGCGACGACGACCAGCTCGTCGCCGCTGGGCAGACCGTCGAGAGGACACGCGCCGAGATCGGTGCGACCTCTCTCGCCCACCTCTCGCTCGAAGGCGTTCAGGCGGCCACGCGGCGCCCCGGAAACGAGTTCTGCCGCGCCTGTTTCACGCGCAAGTATCCGACCCCCGTTCCGACGGGCCGGACACTCGCGAAGCTTCGGTTCGAGCCGACCCCCGTCTAGGGGCTACTGCTCGAGCACGCGGCTCGCCTTGGCGACACCGCGCGACAGGATGTAGGCGATCGTCACCCACTGGAAGAACCCGAACCAGGAGGCCGCGCCCAGGTTGTCCGAGAACCAGGCGACGAGCCACGCGACGATCAGGGCAATCAGGTAGATCGCGAACTCCGCATTCCCCGGGATCGGCAGCCGCGCGACATCGATCGTCATCCCCCCTTGAGGCGGGCCCGACCGCGGCGGTGGCGCATGTTGCTGTGTGGGCTGGTCTGGCGTCGTGGACATCCGTCTCTCCTTCTCGAGGGCGCTCACAGGTTCAGCGGACGCCCTCCAGCTCCTCCCCGCGTCCGTACCGGACGGCGCGGCGGACGGCGCGCGGATCCAGGCCTTCCTCCAGGAGCCGCTGGCGAAGCTCGCCCTCCCGCGCGAGCTTGAGGAAGAGCCACGCGAGGGCGGCGATCGTCACGACCGACCCCTCGACCATCATGATCGTCCCGGCCAGCCCCTGATCCTGCAGCGGGCCGATGCCGTGACGCTCGCCGTGGTCGTACACGTCGTAGACGACGTCGCCCGACCAGATGAACACGTTGCCGAGGACCGTCCCGAGCAGACGGACGACGGCGATGTAGCCGAACTTCGCCGCAGTTCCGAACCACTCCGGGCCGGGGAGTACCTCGACGACCGCGGCCCACATGAGGACTCCGGTCCCGAAGAAGAAGAGGTGCTCGAGCGCGTGGACGGCACTGTTCTCGACCGCTGCCTCGTAGAGCCGCGGGAGGTGCCAGAGGTAAAGGCTCGCGGCCCAGAGTGGCAGCGCGACAAGCGGGTGAGCGAGGACACGGAGACGGGCGAGGGGGCCGACGGCGAGAATCGGGCGAAGCAACTGCCCGTTCAGGCC
>JBKJWJ010000136.1:0-3590 GCA_046716905.1 Gaiellaceae bacterium | reverse complement strand
GCCGAGCGGGTCGAGATCAATCCGCTCGTGATCGCCTACCTGAACCGCCTCTCGGACCTCCTGTTCATCCTCGCCCGGGCTTCCAATCCCGGAACGGAGTCACTCTGGAAGCCTGGGAGCTCGCGCTAGCGTTCGCCGCGGGATCCGGAGGAGACGCTGAGGCGCGTCATCGGCGTCGCGTTGCTCGCGATCTCAGTCGCCTTCGTTGCCGAGATCGTGTTCGGCTAGAGGTCTGTGCCGCCGCAGGCCCCGGCGGGGGTGAGCGCGAGCGTCCCCAAGGACCACGGTTCGCCGCCCGCGCCCGGCGAAAGGCGCGGGCGCTCGATCTCGATCTGGACCAGGTGCGTGCCGGTCGCGAGCTCGGTGCGGCCGATCGGAACGAACTGACCCGAGTAGCTCAGCTGGTGTCGTGTCGAGCCGACCGTGCGGCCGTCAACCCGTACTTCGAGGCGGCCGCGGAGCGACCCGCCCATCCAGAGCTCGTACCGCCCCCCGCGCGGGATCTCGACGGTGACGGAAGTCCGCCCACCCGAGACCTGGTGGATGATCGCCCGGCGCCTGCACGGCCGAGGTGCGCCCGCCACGGCGGTGTAGGCCTCGGGCCGCTGCCAGATCTCGTAGAACCGCCGCGACCAGACAAGGCGGTAGGGAGCTGGAGGGATCGTGCCGACGGGTGACCGGCGCAACACGAGCGTCCGGTAGAACAGGACGTCGTCTCGCCGGAACGCGGAAATGTCCGCGAAGCCACCCTTGGGCAGAGTCGAGCCGTCCCGGAGCGAGACCGGGCGGCGCCTGAGCTCCGAGGCGCCCTCGGCGTCCAGCGCACGAAGGAAGTGACGGACGCCGTAGGGTTGGTACTCGGTCATCAGAGCAGGCCCGGTGCCGGCGAATCGCTTGCCGATCTCCTCGAGCTCCGCGAGTTGCTCGCGGGGAGCAAGGTTGACCTCGCGGTAGGCAAGCGCGTTCGACCAGACGACCCCCGCGGCAACCAGGAAGAGGGCGATCGCGCCCTCCAGGCGCCGTCCTTGGCCGAGCAGCGAGGCGCACCCGATCACGGCGGCGAAGACGATCACCGGCGAGGCGATCGCAAACGCCTTCGCCTCGATCCAGGGCGAGCCGAGGACGCCGAACGCGAGGGACGCCGTCAGCCCGCTCGCGGCGTAGAGGGCAATCTCCCACGCCCGCCGCGCGATCGAAACCCAGAGCCCGAGGGCGGCGACTGCGACGGCAAGGCCGATGAGGACGTAGGTCGTGACCGAGTCGTCCGGGTGCACGCGAAAGTCCCCCGTCGGCCAGATGCCGGCGAGCTGGAAGAGGCTCAGCGGCGAGAGGAGATTCCCGAGCTCGTTCGCGTCCCTCAGGGACCCGAGCACGCCTTGGCCGAAGACGAACCGGGCGACAGCGAGCGAGGGGACGACGAGAGCGAGGACCACGGCCCCGAGCAGCAGCAGCCGCCGGCTGTCCCCGCGCCGAAAGAGTGCGACGCACGCGAGGACGAGTGCCGGCAAGAGCCAGGCAGCGGCGCCGATGCTCAGGACACCGACGAGCGCTGCTCCCGCGACTCCCAGCGGAACGACGGCTAGCCCACGACGGTTCGCCGGGAAGAGGGCACCGGTGAGGACGGCGACGAGCGCCACGAGCGGCGCGGCCGCAAGCTCCTTCACTCCTCCCCAGAGCGCGTACCCGTAGAGGAGCGCCGCCTGCGAAGCGAGGACGGCCGCGGTCGCGCGGAGGGGGCGGGAGGCGATCACGAGCGACGCCAGCTGGTAGAGCACGAGCGCAAGCAGCGCGGCGAGGAAGGCGAGGTACGGCTGGAAGAGCCAGGCCGGGTCCTGGCCCGTGAGCGCGGAACCGGCGCCGAGCGGCAGCAAGGAGCCGAGTGGATAAAAGTGCAGATTGAATGCGAGCGTCGCCTCGTAGGACGAGGGCGCAAGGCCTTCGAGGGACCGGCCGTGTTCCAGCGTGCGGTCGACCATCGCGAGGAAGGTCGCCGTGTCGTCCAGTTTGATGTAGCCGGCGAAGGTTGCCTCGCCCGAGAGCACGACCGGCGCGGCGAAGGCCGCGAACACGGCGACGGCGGAGCCGACGGCCCAGAGGTCGACGCTCGGACGCCGGCGCGAAAGCGACGACGCAATCCCAAGAGCGCCCACCGTGAGGATGAGCGGGAGGGTCAGGCGGGCAGTCCGCTCGAAGAGAGTGGTGAAGAGCCCGATCACGACGATCCCGGCGAAGCCGAGCGGCAGGAGAAGCGCGGGCTGGATCTGCGTCCGGCTACAACGGGCGACCGCAAGCCCGCAGCCGAGGCAGATCGCCGCCATCAGCAGCGGGAAGAGGAGCCAGGGGAGGAAGAGAGTCATGACGCCGTCAGCCGGCGCCGCTCAGCGAACCGGGACGACCTGGCCCGAGAGCGCAAGGCGGCGCGCCTCGTCCGGCGAGGGGTGGTACACCTCGACCTGGTACCGGGCATCCGGGTAGCCGAAGTACACGCTCGTCGGCTTCGCCTCGCCGAAGACCGCGAGGCCCTTGTTCTCGATCTTCAGGCTCACTGCGCCCTTGGCGCGAGCGGCCCGCTTGAGCTCTGCGAAGGCGCCGGCGCGGGGGTACGTGCCAACCGTGAGGAAGCGCGAGCTCGGATCGCCGGGCTCGGTCCCCTTCGGGAGATAGCGCACGTAGATCCGGCCGTCGGCCGTGGGGGTCAGCTCGTAGGTGAAGTCTTCCTTCGGGCCGGCCCAGTAGACGGGGTGCGAGACCGATTTGGCGAAGTCGCGCAGCTCGGCCTCAGAGGCGGCCGACGCGCCGGTGCCCGGGGCGGGCGGAGCATCGTCGCCACCGCGGTTCATCGCGAGCCAGCCCACGAGAAACGCGACGAGCCCGACGGCCAGAAGTGTGCCGAGTCGCATCTGCGGAGATCGAAGAGACGGAATGGTGATGGCCTTGGCGCTCATTGCATTGGGGTGTTCCGCATCGCGCGCCTTCGTCCTCTGTTCGGTCATGTATGTGTTGATCATCGGCTGCCGCAGTCCCTGACTTGAGGGATGCCTAGGAGGTGTAGAGAGCTCCCCAGGATCCGGTTTTGACCGTGACGTTCGTTGCGTTGGTCTCGGAGCGGAAGCGGGGGAAGATCGTGCCGGCCCCGCCTGCAGTCGTCGTGATCACGCCGTGGATCCGAGCGAGGAACGTTGTGTTCAAGGCCGGGACGGATGTCGCCAGCACCGCATCGTCGAGCGCCGTTCCGAAGCCTTGGAAGATCGCGGCCGCGCCGTCCGGGGTGGCGAGCGGGATGCTGACCGTGTAGCTGATCAGCGACGCTGCCGCTGTTCCGTTCATCGCGAGTGCGATTCCCGTGTTGGCCGCAGCCGACTGGAAGAGGACGTCGTAATCGAAGCTGTAAGTGGTTGAAGCGGCCAGGGTGAAGCTGAGGCCGGTCGAGTTCTGGAGCGTCGTCGAGCCCGTCACGTTGTCCGCGTCGATCTTGCGCACCGTGGTCGTTCCGGAGACGCCCTGGGGGCCGGTGGGGCCGGTCGGGCCCGCGGCGCCGTTGGAGCCGTTCGAGCCGTTGGTGCCGGCCGGGCCCTGCGGTCCGGTCGCGC
>JBKJWJ010000135.1:0-2642 GCA_046716905.1 Gaiellaceae bacterium | reverse complement strand
ATCAGGAGCTACCGAGCAGGGCGCGGGAGCTGATCGGGAAGGACGCGGACATCATCGAGGAGTTCGACATCGAGGCGACGATCGAGGGACGCTTCGAGATCGAGGAGCTCTCGCGGCTCGGCCTCGCCTTCGAGCGATGACCGAGGAACCCATGGCGGCTGAGATCGCGGCGCACGAGCACTACCTGCGCCTTCGCGCCGACTTGAAGGATGCGCTCGACCGAGGAGACACCCGTCAGGCCGGGAAGCTCCGCACACCGGTTGAGCGTGCCAAGCGCGACTGGCACCGGCTCGCCCGTGCTGCAGACGACGCCATGCGCAGCACACGTCCACGCTGACGGGTCGTGTCTAAAGGACGAGCGTCTCCGGGAAGACGGCGTCTGCGGCGAAGCGGTCGAGGCGGTACGGGGAGAGGTCGAGCGTCGACTCGCCAACGAGGAGCTCTTCCGCGACTGCGGCTCCGACTGCCGGGGCCTGCATGAACCCGTGGCCCGAGAACCCGCAGGCGGCATAGATCCCCTCCCCGACCCAGCCGATGATCGGATGCGCATCGGGAGTCATGTCGTAGAGACCGGCCCAGGAGCGGCTCACCGCGACCCCGGTAGCCGCGGGGTAACGGCGCGCGAGCCGCCCGAGCCAGTCGGCGACCAGGGTGTCGTCCACTTCAGCCTTCTCGCCCCAGCGGAGAGTGGGCTCCGCCATCGCGAGACGGAGGCCGTTGCCCGCGCGGCGGAAGTGGAAGCCCGTCTCGGTCTCGACGATCATCGGGAGGTCGTCGGGCACGCCGTCGACCGCCCGCGTGTCCACGAGCTGTCGTACGAGCGGACGGATCGGCAGCTCGATCTCGTAGCGCGCTGCGAGTGCGGGCGAGCCGGCGCCGCATGCGATCACCAGAACATCCGCGTCAAGCTCGCGAGCGTCCATGTACTCGCGGAGATCGACCCCGCGCTTCCTCGCCTCCCGGACGAGCTGCTTGGTCACACCGGCCGGGTCGGCCACGCCGTCCTCCCGGCAGATCACCGCCTTCAGGACATCCTCGGTCTGGAGCCCTGTGACAAACCCGGGATCGACGTCCTCGACGGGAACACCGAGCTCCAGCTGGACCCGCACGCGCGTCTCCAGCTCTTCGACACCCTCCGGGCTCGTGGCGAAGAAGAGGTAGCCGACCTGCTCAAAGAGCGGCGGCCCGAGCTCGGCGAAGAATCTGACGCTCGCCTGGGCCAGCCGCACTTCCGGAGCGGTCGTGAACTGCTGGCGCACACCGCCCATCGCCCTGCCCGTCCCGCCCGATGCGACGCCGTTCTTGTCGCAGAGCGTGACCTGGTGCTCCCCTTCGGCTAGCGAGAGGTGGTAGGCGATGCTGGCGCCGATCGCGCCGGCGCCCGCTACGACGATGCGTGCCATTGCCCGAGCTCGGCGCGCTCGCTTTCCGTCAGCGTCCGAAGGGGCGCACGCACGTCCTCCCGGACAGGGATACCGCGGAGGCCGATCACCACCTTCAGCGCAGCCTGGAACGGGAAGCGATCGAGGAACGCGCGCTTGGAGGGATCGACGCCCTCCGGGTAGGCGGCTGCCAGGCCGGAGACGCTGCCGGCCGCGCCGCGTGTGATCCCTTCGTCGACGAGCGACTCGGCCCCGATGAAGACGTCCAGACCCTCGATGAGATACGGCTCGACCGCCTCGAACGGCTGGTTCGAGACCTTCATCCCGGCCACGCGATCACCGAGACGCTCGACGACCGAGAGCGGAATCGAGTAGCCCGTTCGCCCCTTGAACTCATAGAGGTAGAACGGGACCGATCCGCTCGCCTCCGCGGCCGCGGCGAAGTGGCGGTAGAGCGCCTCGTCGTCGTAGGAGAAGTACGGCGGGCCGATGACCGCGACTGCGTCGGCGCCGATCTCGGCGGCGTGACGAGCCAGGGCAACCGTGTCCGCCGTTGTCTGGGCACCGCAGTGCACGGCCACCTGGAGCCGCCCCTGGGCTCCGTCCAGGAAGAGCTCGGCAACGCGCTTTCGCTCCTCGGTCGAGAGCAGAATCCCCTCGCCGGTCGTCCCGAGAGCGAGGATCCCGTCGAGCCGCCCTCCCGCCAGGAAGTCGACGTAGGGCGCGAACGCGGCCTCGTCCAGGGCGGCTCCGCCGTCGCGCAGAGGCGTGATTGCTGCGGCGATGGCACCTCGGAGCATGACGCGACTCTAGAGTCAGACTCGATGAGCGGGCTGCGAGTGGAGCGAGACGGATCGATCCTGCGGGTCACGCTGGCGAAGCCGGAGCGACGGAATGCGTTCGATGCCGAGCTCATCGGGGGTCTGCGAGAAGCGTTCGCCGAGGTCGGCGACGCCCGCGTCGTGCTCCTCGCTGGGGAGGGCGAAAGCTTCTGCGCCGGCGCCGACATCGAATGGCAGCGCTCGGCGATCGAACTCTCCTTCGACGAGAACGTGGATGACGCGATGCGCCTCTTCGGGATGATGCAGGCGATCAACGACTGTCCGGCGCCGGTCGTCGCCCGGATCCAGGGCTACGCGCTCGGCGGCGGCTCCGGCCTCGCGGCGGCCGTCGATATCGCCGTCGCCGCAGAGGACGCGACGTTCGGTTTCTCCGAGGTCAAGCTCGGGATCGTCCCGGCCGTAATCTCGCCGTTCGTGC
>JBKJWJ010000134.1:0-22956 GCA_046716905.1 Gaiellaceae bacterium | reverse complement strand
ACAGCCAGGGGCGGATCGGCACCTACGCGATCTTCTGGAACCACGAGGCGATGCAGGCCGGATCGGTCTACGCGCTGGAGCGCGACGACTGGATCTTCCCGAGCTACCGCGAGTCGGCGATCGGCCTCCTGCGCGACATGCCCGTCTCGACTGTGCTCTCGTGGTGGCGGGGCCATCCGTCGGGCTGGTGGAACCCCGTGGACTTCAACGTTGCGTCCGTCTGCGTTCCGATCGGGACAAACGTGCCGCATGCGGTGGGGCTCGCGTGGGGAAGGAAGTTGCGCGGCGACCGCACGGTCTCGATCGCCTACTTCGGCGACGGCGCCACATCGGAGGGCGCGTTCCACGAGGGGGCGAACTTCGCCGGAGTCATGAAGGCGCCCGCCATCCTCTTCTGCAACAACAACCAGTGGGCGATCTCGACGCCGGTATCGGCCCAGACCGCGGCCGAGACGCTCGCCGACAAGGCGGCCGGTTACGGGATGCCCGGCGTGCGGGTCGACGGCGGCGACGTCCTGGCTGTCTACGACGCGACGCGAGAAGCCGTCGAGCGCGCGCGTGCGGGCGAAGGGCCGACGTTCATCGAGGCTTTCAGCTACCGGGCCGCGCCGCACGCCACCGCCGACGACCCGAGCGCGTACATCGACATGGAGCGGGTCGCGGAGGAGCGGGAGAACGAGTGCCTGGGACGGTACGCGCGCTACCTGCGGCGGCTCGAAGTCCTGACCGACGACCTGGACGGGGAGATCCGCGGCGAGGCGCTGCAGGCGATGAAGGACGGCATCGCCGCCGCCGAAGCGGAGCCGCCGGCCGATACGGAGCTCCTTTTCAAGCACGCGCTTGTCAATCCGCCCGCGTCGTTCGACGAGGAGCTGGCCGAGCTGCGGAGGATCCGGGGTGAGTGAGAAGACGCTGGTCGAAGCCGTCAACGACTGCTTTCACGTCGAGCTCGGTCGCGACGAGAACGTCATGGTCATGGGCGAGGACGTCGGGCGTGCCGGCGGCGTCTTCCGGGCCACGGCCGGGCTCCTCGACAAGTTCGGGCCCGATCGCTGCGTCGACACCCCGCTCGCCGAGGCGGGAATCCTCGGCACCGCGATGGGCCTCTGCATGGCCGGGTGGCGCCCGGTCTGCGAGATGCAGTACGACGCGTTCAGCTATCCCTGTCTCGACCAGCTGATCACACACGTGGGCCGGTACCGCTGGCGCACGGGCGGCGGCATGGAGTTCCCGGTGACGATCCGCATGCCCTATGGAGGCGGCGTGCGCGCGCCGGAGCTCCACGACGACTCGCCCGAGGCCTACTACGTCCACACGCCGGGCGTGAAGGTTGCGATCCCGTCGACGCCGGCCGACGCGAAGGGGCTGCTCGCCTCCGCGATCCGCGAGCCGGACCCGGTCGTCATCTTCGAGCCCAAGCTCCACTACCGGACGATGCGCGGCGAGGTGCCCGAGGGCGAGTACACGGTTCCTCTCGGGAAGGCGCGGCTCGCGCGGGAGGGAACGGACATCAGCTTCGTCGCTTACGGATCGATGGTGCCGCTCTGCGAGCAGGCTGCCGATGTCCTGGCCGAGGAGGCGAGCGTCGAGGTGCTAGACGTGCGCACCCTGAAGCCACTGGACGAGGACGCGTTGCTCGCCTCCGCCGCGAAAACGGGGCGCGTGGTGATCGTCCAGGAGGCGCCCCGGACGGCGGGTTTTGGCGCCGAGCTCGCCGCCATCCTGGCGGAGAAGGCGATCCTCGACCTCCGCGGCCCGGTGCTCCGGGTGACCGGCTACGACGTGCCGTATCCGTACTGGCAGATCGAGGACGCGTACATGCCCTCGGTCGAGCGCGTCGTCGATGCGGCGCGCAAGCTGCTCCGGTTCTAATGGATCACGAGCTGCCGCTCGAGCAGCGGAACCTCCACGGGCACTTCTCGCGAGACCTCGAGCCGGTGCTGACCGTCGATCCTGGCGACTCGGTCCGAATCTCCGTCCCGAACCACGCCTGGGATCTCGGCCCGGATGAGCACGTCGAGGCCCGGAATCCGGAGATCGACGACGGCCACGCTCTCGCCGGGCCGATCGCCGTGCGGGGTGCCCGGGCCGGTCAGACCCTCGAGGTGCGCATCGACGAGGTTCGGACCGGGACGTGGGGCGTCACCCAAGCCGGCCGGCACCACGAGGCCGAGTGGGAGCTCGGCGACGGGGTCGGCAAGGCGCTCGGCCGGGAGGTCGTATTGGCGCCTTTTCTCGGAGTGCTCGGAATGCCTCCGCCCGAGCGGGGAATCCACTCGACGATTCCGCCGCGCCGGTGGGGCGGGAACCTCGACTGTAAGGAGCTCGTCGCCGGCACGACGTTGTTCCTGCCGATCTCGGTCGACGGCGCGTTGTTCTCGGCTGGCGACGGGCATGCAGCCCAGGGTGACGGCGAGGTCTCCGGGACTGCAATCGAGACGCCGGCGCAGGCGCAGCTGACGCTCGGCGTCCGGGACGACCTCGCGCTCGAGTGGCCGATCGCTCGAATCGACGGCGCCTGGCTGACATTTGGCCTGCACGAGGACCTGGCTCGGGCGGCGAAGATCGCCGTCGACGGGATGGTGGCGTTGATGGGCCGCGAGCTCGGTGTCACCGGGGGAGATGCGCTCATGCTCGCCAGCATCGGAGTCGACCTCCGTGTGACGCAGGTCGTGAACGGGACGCTGGGTGTTCACGCAGTCCTGCGGGACGACGCCTTCCGGTGAGCGAACGGCTCCGGCTCTGGTTCGAGCGGGGCGAGTCGGGCTACCACCTCCGCGACGCCGCGACCCGTGAGCCGGTCCGCTGGGAGGATGAACGGATCCGGGTGGTGCCGGCCGCGGGAGTGTCCTACCGGGCCGAGGCCTTGCCGGACTCGTCCTTCGATCCCGGCCGGCGGCTAGCTCTCGTCCAGGAACCCGACAACGAGCACGACGCGAATGCCGTGGCGATCTGGAACGAGCAGCGGTCGCTGCAGGTCGGTTACGTTCCGCGCGAAGTCGCCGCCGAGCTTGTTGGTGACGAATTGGCGATCTCCCTCTGGCGAGTGGGCGGCGGGCTGCGCGTCCTGATCGTCCCGGCAGATACCTGGATCGGTCAGCCGCGGGTTTAGCCGCTCTTTGCGACTTTGTCACGAGCTCCCTACTCGTTGAAGGAGACCCGGAGACCTAGACGAACGTTTAGGTTCTTTGACGACCGTGAGCCGCAATCTGCGTTCTCTCCGGGGGGGTTTGCGGCCACTCCTTCTCTCGCACGTGCTTGTGCTCGCCCTGGCGTCCGCCGGGTTCGAAGGGGCCGCCCGTGCAGCTGACGGACAATCCTTCACGGCCGTCGCCGACGCCTACGTTCAGTCGAACGTGACCGCGAATCGGGGAACGACGTCCAAGCTCACCATCGACGCGTCGCCCGTCGCCCGCGGCTACATTCGCTTCGACGTCACGGGACTGGCCGGCGCCGTCACAAAGGCCACACTCGTGCTCTCAGTCTCCACCGGCTCGGCCGTTGGAGTCGACGTGCGCGCCGTCGCGGATTCGAGCTGGGCCGAGACGACGATCACATACGCCAACGCGCCAGCCCCGGCTGCTGACCCGACGGCCTCCTCCGGCGTGTATGGATCGGGGGCGACAATTTCTCTGGATGTGACGCCGCTCGTCAACGGGAGCGGATCCGTGAGTGTGGCGCTGACGACGTCCTCGAAGACCGCGACTTCCATCCACGCGCGCGAGGGAGGCGCCGCGCTCGCGCCCAAGCTCCTCATCGAGACAGGTGTAAGCCCGCCGCCTCCGCCGCCTCCTCCTCCTCCTCCTCCTCCTCCGCCTCCGCCGCCTCCGCCGCCTCCGGACGATCCGGTGATCGCCGGCGCCGGCGACATCGCCTGGGGCGGGACGACCGACGAGGACACGGCGAAGCTGCTCGATGCCATCGACCCCGCCGTCGTGTTCACGCTCGGCGACAACGTGTACAACGCGGGAACAAGCGCGGAGTTTGCGGCTTACTACACGCCGACCTGGGGCCGGCACAAGGCGAAAACGCGCCCCGCGGCGGGCAACCACGAGTATCAGACCGCCGCTGCCGCGGGGTACTTTGACTACTTCGGCGCGGCGGCGGGCGAGCCGGGCAAAGGGTGGTACAGCTACGACATCGGCGCCTGGCACGTCGTCGTCATGAACACGAACGGCGAGGGTACGTGCGCGACGATCTCATGCGGCGCCGGATCGGAGCAGGAGCTCTGGCTGCGCCGTGATCTTGCGGCGACCACCGCCACCTGCGTGCTGGCCACGATGCACCACCCCCGCTTCTCTGCCGGCACGAACCACGGAGACTCGAGCGGCGTACGCGCGATCTGGCAAGCGCTGTACGACTACCGCGCAGACGTCGTCCTGGCAGGCCACGACCACAACTACCAGCGCTTCGGCCGGATGGACCCGGCAGGAAACCTCGACCCCGAGCGCGGGCTTCGCTCCTTCGTGGTCGGCACAGGCGGTAAGAGCCCTCTCTACGCCCTCACCGCGCGAGCGGGGCTCGAGGTTTCCGATTCGGCCACGCATGGAGTGCTCAAGCTGACGCTGCACGCAGCGAGCTACGACTGGACCTTCGTCCCTGTCGCGGGGAGTACGTTCACCGATACCGGCTCCGACGTCTGCGGGGCCGGCGCGGCAAATCCGCCGCCGCCGCCCCCACCACCGCCCCCACCACCGCCGCCGACTGGAACTGCGACGTTCGGGGCCGTGGCCGACGCCCGGGTCTTCGAGAGCTCGCCGAACACGAACTACGGAACCTCGTACCTGCGCGCCGACGGAGGCTCGGATCCCGACGTGGAGAGCTATCTGCGCTTCGTGGTCAGCGGCAGCTCCGGGCTGGCCGTGAGCGCGAAGCTGCGCGTCCATGCAACCTCTGGAACCGCCGACGGCCCTGCCGTCTACAGCACGGACTCGACGTGGACGGAGACGTCTCTGACGTGGAGTAACCGGCCACTACGTCAGGGGTCGGGCATTTCGGACCAGGGCGCAATCGCAGCGGGAACCTGGGTGGAGTTCGATGTCACGTCGCTCGTCGCCGGCGACGGCCCCTATAACTTCGTTCTCGCTCAGACCTCGTCCGACGGCGTCGACCTGAGCTCTCGCGAGGCCGCGACCCCGCGGCCGGAGCTCGTCGTCAGCTACGGCTGACCGCTGGCCTCGCGTCGGCGAGAATGCGCAGGTGCCGTACGAGTTTAAGCTGCCGGACCTCGGTGAGGGGCTGACCGAGGGCGAGATCGCGCGCTGGCTCGTCCAGGAGGGCCAGGAGATTGCCGAGGACGATCCGCTCGTCGAGATCCAGACCGACAAGACGACGGTGGAGATCCCCTCGCCTGCCGCCGGAAAAGTCGCGAGCATCCTCGTCGAGGAGGGCAAGGTCGTCCCGGTCGGGACCGTGCTGGTCGTGATCGGAGAGGATGGCGCCGCGCCCCCCGTCGAGGTGGAGCAACCCCGCGCCGAGCCCGTTCCGCAGCAGTCTGCTGCGTCCGCAGTCCGCGAGACGGATTCCCCACGGATCCGCGCGACCCCGTTGATCCGAAAGGTCGCTGCCGAGCTGGGAGTGGACCTCGCGACAGTCGAGGCGACGGGCTCCCAGGGGCGCATCACCGAGGAGGACGTGCGCCGTGCGGCCACGTCCGGGGGTCAGACCCCGGGACCTGGCTCGGAGGGGCGGCGCGAGCCTCTGCGCGGAGTCCGGCGGCTGATCGCGGAGCACATGACGAAGGCGCACCGCGAGGTGCCGCCCGTCACCTGGGTCGAGGAGTGCGACTTCGGCGAGATCGACCTCAAGCGGCTCGTACCGACCGTGCTGCAGGCAACCGCCCAGGGGCTGAAGGAGTTCCCCGAGCTCAACGCACGCCTCGAGGGCGAGGAGATCGTCTATCTCGACCGCTACGACCTCGGAGTCGCGATCCAGACCGAGCAGGGGCTCGTCGTGCCGGTCGTCCGAGGGGCCGACTCGCGGTCGCTGGACGAGCTCGACGCCGAGCTGCGTCGCCTCGCCGAAGCGGCCCGCGAAGGCACGCTCAAGCCGGAGGAGCTTCGCGGCTCCACCTTCACGGTCACGAGCGCCGGAAAGCTCGCCGGCCTCTTCCAGACGCCGATCGTGAACCACCCTGAGGTCGCGATCCTGAGCATCGGCCGGGTCTTCGACCGCCCGGTCGTGCGGGACGGAGAGATCGTCGCGAGGCCGATCGGCTACCTGGCGCTCACGTTCGACCACCGTGTGGTCGACGGAGCCCGGGCGGCGGAGTTCGGGCTCTCCGTCCTCCGCCGCCTCGAGTCTGCCGACTAGCTAGTCGTCGTCGTTGTCGTGGCCGCCCATCCCGAAGGGTGGCGGGCCTGTGTACTCCTTCTGATCCTGGTCGTTGATCTGACCGCGGATCTCTCCGCCTGGGAACCGGGTGCTGTGGACGTTCGCGTAGGTGTGGCCGACCTCGACCGCGGCCTTGAACTCGACCCAGTTGCCGGCTTCGATTCCGCGATCCGGAGCCTGCGCGATGATGTCGGCTGGCGTGATTCGGCCGCTCACCGTGCCGGTGGTCGGCGGACATGTCGGTGCTGTCTGCGCCCCCGGTGGGACGGCCTGCGTCGTCCTGCACAGGAAGACGTCGACCGGCCCGTTGGCCGCCCTCTGCGCGAAGTGGATGTGGGCCTGGTTGACCGGCGTCTCCACGTCGCGATAGCTCAGGACGTAATCGGCGGTGTTGTTTCTGTTGAACTTGATGTGGAAGCTTCCGAACCCCGTCGTCGAGACCGAGGTCACCTCCTGGTACCCGTTCAGTCTCGCTCCGTTCGGCCCGTTGCCTCCGTCATCGTCGGCGATAGCTACGGCTCCGACGCTCAGGATTCCGACAGCAGCCAGAACCACGAGCAGTGCGACTCTCCTCACTCTTCCCCTCCTTGATCGGGTTTACCCCGACTACTCATACGGAGCGGGAGGCGGATCGGTTCGAAAGGAGAAGCGGAACGGCTCCCTGCGGCTAGGAGCCGCCCCGCATGTGTGTCCTCCCCGCGTTTGCGAACGGCTGAAACCTCCCACGTACACTGGCCGCCTCATGCGGGACATCTACTGGATCGGCGTCTTCCTGGGCCTCGGGGTGGGGACCGGAGTGTTGCTCGCTGGAGTACTCGGGGCCTCGCGAGCCGCGATGCTGGCGGCGATCGCGCTTGCGGCGGTCGCCGGGTTCGCGCTCGGGATCCTGGTCGGTGACGAGCCCGAAGCTGCCGCCGGCGCGATCGGTGGGATCTTCGGCGGTGCTGCTGCCGGCGAGATCGTCCGCGGAGCTCTGCGCCGGGGAGGAGCCCGGCTCGGGACTGCCCTTCTCATTGCAGCCGCGGCGGCAGCCGTTGCCGCGGCGGCCTTCGTTCCACTGGTCGGCTACCTGGAGGCGCTCGCTCTCCCGGTGCTCGCGATCCGGATGCGCCGCCGGCAGCCCGAGCGGTACGCAGGTCTGCGCACGCTCGCCGGTGACTAAGAAGTTCATCCTCGTCGTCATCGACGGCCTGACGCCCGAGGTCTTCGAGGACGCCGTCGAGCGCAAGACCGCACCGACGCTCGCGGCCCTGCATGACGCGGGAGCCTACGCTCGGGCCACGTCGACCTTTCCGTCGCTAACGCCGGTCTGCCTGGCGACCCTCGCGACCGGCGCGCACCCCGACGTCCACGGGATTCCGCATCTCGTTTGGTACCACCGCGGCGAGCGACGGCTCGTCGAGTACGGCTCGTCGTTCGGCGCCGTACGAGCGGCCGGCACCCGCCGCTCGATCAAGGACGCGGTCGTCCAGATGAACGCAGTCCACCTCTCCCGAAACGCTGTGACCGTCTTCGAGGCGCTCGAGGACGCGGGCCTGACGGCTGCGGCGGTGAGCACGCCGTGCTACCGAGGCCGGACGCGCCACCTCCCGACGGTGCCCGGTTTCGGAGGGCCGGTCGAGGGACCGCGCCGATTCTTCTACTACAGCCTCTTCGAGTCGGACGTAACGGGCGCGCCGCTTGCAGTGCGAACCCGCACGGGCGGCTCGATCGACGCGTACGGGGCGGCGGTCGGCCGCTGGCTCGTCACGCGGGACGGCTTCGACTTCCTCTTCCTCTACCTGCCCGACTACGACTATGCCTCGCACGCGCTCGGCCCGGGCGGAGCCCAGGTGGCGCTCGGGCGCAGCGACCAGGCTGTAGGTGCGCTTGTGGAGGCCGCCGGCGGGCTGGACGAGTTCCTCGAGCGGTACACGGTCGTCGTCTGCTCCGATCACGGCCAGACGCGCGTCGCTCGGGCCATACGCCTCCAGGACTCGCTTAGTGACTTCCGGCTTCACCGTCCTGGTGCGCAGCGCGATCCGGAGCTCGTGGTCGCCGCGTCGAACAGGGCGGGGATGGTCTACGCGCTCCACGAGGGCATCGAGCCGCGGGCGATTGCGCAGCGGCTCGCGCGGACGGACGGTGTCGACGTCGCGATCTTCCGCGAGGGTGGCGCCGGCGTGGCCTTGCGCGAGGGCGAGGAGTTGCGGATTGGTCCGGAGGACGAGGGCTGGAAGGGGCGCGCCTGGCACGCGATCGCGAATCCAAATGCCGGAGAGGTCGTGGTGTCGGCCGCGGCGGGAGTGGAGTTCGCGGATCTCGGAGGCCGCAACCACGTCGGAGGCGGGTCGCACGGTTCGCTGCTCGACGGCGACTCTACGGTCCCGATGCTCGTGGTCGGCGACCTCGAGCCGCCGGGGGAGATCGCGGGCGTGGCACCCGCCGTGCTCGCGCACTTCGGCGTAACTGTGCCGGCCTATGCACGCGCCGCCTGACCGACGCCTCGTCCGGATGGTCGACGAGCAGCTGCGCGCCCGCGACATCGCGGACGAGCGGGTCCTGGACGCGATGGAACGAGTCCCGCGGGAGTTGTTCGTTCCGGAAGATCTCCGAGGTCGGGCCTTCGACGACGCCGCATTGCCGATCGGTGCGGGTCAGACGATCTCGCAGCCGTACATGGTGGCCCGGATTTGCACGGAGCTCGGGCTCGACGGCGACGAGCGCGTCCTCGACGTCGGAACAGGGTCGGGCTACCAGGCTGCCGTGCTGGCCCGGCTCGCAGCCGAGGTGCACTCGATCGAGCGGGTCTCCGAGCTGGCTGACCAGGCGCGGGCCAACGTCGAGGCGGCCGGCGTCCAGAACGTCCGTTTCCACGTCGGTGACGGCTCGCGCGGGCTTCCCGGTCATGCGCCGTTCGCGGCAATTGCCGTCGCGGCTGCGGCCCCGGCTTTCCCGCAGGCGCTCTACGACCAGTTGACGCTCGGCGGCCGCCTCGTCGTGCCGATCGGCCGGCGCCGTGGACAGCGGCTCGAGGTCATCGTCCGCAGCCCCGAGGGACCCGCAACCATCCGTTCGGTCGAGTGCCGGTTCGTCCCGCTGCTCGGAGAGGAGGGCTTCGATACCTGACGTTCAGGGCATACGCCGGATCGAATGCAGGAGCTCCTCCAGCGAATCGTCCGCCTGCACGGAGTGCAGGTCGGCCACGTCGTCGACGTGATCTTCGATTCGCGCGAGGAGAAGCCGATGGGGCTCGAGGTGCGCTGTGAGGACGGCCTCCATCGTTTTCTGCCGATGGCCGCGGCGTCAGAAGCCGGCAAGGAGATCGTCATCGACTCGCCGTTCGCCCTGCTGGACAGCGCCCAACTCGCGTTCTACCGGGAGCGCGGTGTCACGCTTCGCACACGGCTTTAGGTAGCCTCGCCGCGGCCGTGTCGCGTTCGTTCGCCACCACGCTCGCACTTGCAGGCGGCCGCGCCGGCGCCGCCCTACGGCGGCCGCACAACTGGGTTCAGCTCGCGAAGTTCTGCTCGGTCGGGGCCACGGGATACGCCGTCAACCTTGCGGTCTTCTCCGCGCTTCTGCTCTGGGCGGATTGGCACCATCTCGCCGCCGCGACCGTCTCGTTCCTCGTCGCCGTGACGAACAACTACACGTGGAACCGGCTCTGGACGTTTCGTGGCGAGCGAGGCCACGTTGCCTACCAGGGAATCCGGTTCCTGGCCGTCGCACTTTGCGCGCTCGTGGCTAACCTCGCCGTGCTCGAGGGGCTCGTGGAGCTCGGCCTCGAGAAGATCCCCGCGCAGGCGATCGCGATCGTGCTCGTAACACCGCTCAACTTCGTCGGGAACAAGCTCTGGAGCTTTCGGCGTAGATAGTGGCCCGGGCGGTCGCCGCTGCCATCGTTCTGCTCTGCGCCTTGGCACTCGCGCCTGGCGCCGCGGCGGCGGAACGGGCGCGCCTCACGGAGGAGAGGGCCACGGCGGCCTTCCTCCGCCACGGAAAGGTCGTTGACTGGCTCGATCGCTACCCGGTCAGGGGCCGCGTCAAGGACGCCACCTTCGACTCCAAGTCACGCTCGTGGATCGTGCATGTCTGGTGGGACGAAGCAGGCGAGATCGCAACCGGCAAGGTGGACGACGGGTCGGCCAGGATCACCGAGGCCTGGACGGGCCCGCAAGTGGCCTGGAAGATGGCTCGCGGCTACGACGGCGCGTTCGGTGGCAAATCGATCAACCGGCTGGACGTCTGGCTCGCGCTCTGCGCGGTCTTCTTGCTCGGCCTCGTGGACTGGCGCCGGCCGCTCTGCCTTCGGACGCTGGATCTCGTCGCTCTGCTCTCGTTCTCCGTCTCGCTGTGGTTCTTCAACGACGGCGATGTCTTCACGAGCATGGCGCTCGTCTATCCGCCACTCCTCTACCTGCTGGCCCGGATGGCGTGGATCGGTGCCCGCGGCCGCGGCCCGTCGACCCGCGCCGCCGTCTGGCCGGTCTGGATCCTGGTGGCTGCGACGGTCTTTCTCGCCGGCTTCCGGATCGGGCTCAACCTCGAGGACTCGAACGTGATCGACGTGGGCTACGCGGGTGTGATCGGCGCGCACCGGATCGTGAACGGCGAGATGCCCTACGGCCACATGCCCGAACAGGGGAAGCTTCGGAAATGCGGCGACGCGGACGCAGAGGGCGAGGTTCGGGAGCGGATCCAGACGAACGGCCGCTGCGAGTCCTCCAACGAACGGGGGGACACGTACGGACCGGTCTCCTACCTGGCGTACGTGCCGGGGTTCGCCCTGCTCGGCTGGAGCGGCAAGTGGGACGAGCTTCCCGCGGCGCACTTCACGTCCATCGCCCTCGACCTCCTCGTCATGGTCGGGTTGCTGCTCGTCGGCCGGCGGTTCGGTGGCTTACGCCTCGCACTTGCCCTCGCCTTCGCCTGGGCGGCCTACCCGTTCACGCAGTACGTCTCGAGCTCGAACACGAACGATGCGCTTCCCGCGCTGTTTCTCGTCTGGGGTTTCTGGCTCGCGTCCTCGGACTTCGCGCGTGGAGCCTTCGGTGCGCTCGCCGGCTGGACGAAGTTCGGGACACTCATCGTTGCGCCGCTCTGGGCCTCGTACCCGGACGGGTTCCGGAGGCCGAGCCGGACCGCGCTCTTCGGCGCCGGCTTCGTCGTCGCCACGCTCGGCTCGTTCTGCGTCCTACTCCTCGAACCGGACCCGCTCCATGCCGTACGCGTGTTCTGGGATCGCACTCTGGGCTGGCAGCTCGGCCGAGAATCGCCCTTCTCGATCTGGGACTGGGGGCAGTACCACGCAGCGGGCATCCCCGACCTCCATCTTGTCCAGACGCCGGTGATCGGTCTCGTGCTCGCGGCCTCCGTCGCCGTCGCCTTCCGGCCACGGCGGAAGTCGCCGCTCCAGCTCGCCGCCCTCACCGGTGCGCTCCTCCTCGCGTTCGAACTCGTGCTCACGCACTGGTTCTTCCTCTACATCCCGTGGTTCTTCCCGTTCGTCGCCTTCGCGGTGCTCGCCCCGAGTGGTGCGCGGCGGCCGCCCGACGAGGAGGCGGTCGAGCCTGAGCGCCCGATTCCAGACCTGGTCGCGGCCGGCTAGCGCGGCCGCGGCGATCGCGGTCTTCCTCGCGTCGTGGGCGCTTCTCCACGAGGGCTTCTACGCGCGCGACCAGATCGTGGACACGCCGATCTATGAGCGCTACGGCGAGGCGATGGTTGACGGTCAGTTTCCGTACCGCGACTTCGCGCTGGAGTACCCGCCGGCGGCTTTGCCGGTGTTCGCGATCCCGGCGGTCGGCGACGGCGAGTACCGCATCGGCTTCGAGGGGCTGATGGCCGGGCTCGGCGTGGCTCTCGTGCTGATCGTGGCCGCCCTGGCGGCATCGCCCTGGCCTGCGTTCGCAGTCGCCGTCTCGCCGCTCCTGCTCGGGTCGGTCGTGCTCTCGCGGTTCGATCTCTGGCCGGCGATGCTGACCGCTGCGGCGCTGGCGCTCCTGCTCGCGGGGAGGTTCCGCTTCTCGCTCGGTGTTCTGGGCCTCGCCTGTGCAGCCAAGATCTTTCCTGCCGTGTTGGCGCCGATCGCGCTCGCTCACGTGTGGCGGTCGCGGGGACGGCGGGAGGCGCTCGTCTGCGGCGCTGCATTCGCCACCGTGATCGTGGCCGTCGTGCTCCCGTTCGCGGTGATCTCACCGGGCGGCGTGTGGGACGCGGTCTGGGTGCAGGCCGGACGGCCGCTTCAGATCGAGACGTTGGGGTCGGGCTTCCTGCTCGCAGCGCACCATGCGTTCGGGCTCGACCTGACGATGGAGTCGAGCCACGGGTCGCAGAATCTCGCCGGCGGCGCGGCCGGCATCCTGGCAACCCTGACCACGCTCGCCCAGATCGCAGCCGTCGTCGCGGTCTGGGTCTGGTACGCGCGTGGCCCGGCCGATCGCGACCGCCTGATCCGCGCCTCCGCCGGCGCCGTCTGCGCGTTCATCGTCTTCGGAAAGGTGCTCTCCCCCCAGTTCCTGATCTGGCTCGTCCCGCTCGTGCCGCTCGTGCGAGGGCGGCGTGGGCTGGCCGCGAGCGGCCTACTCGGAACCGCCCTCGTCCTGACGCAGCTCTGGTTCCCGTACCGCTACTGGGAACTGGCGCTCGAGTTCGACACGGCGTCGTCGTGGCTCGTTCTCGCCCGAGACCTGACGCTCATCGCGCTTCTCGCCGTGCTTACTCTTGGAGCTGGCGGCGCACGAGCACGCAGCTCGTAGCCCGGCCGTCCTCGCCGCATTCCACGAGGCAGCCTTCCAGGCGGATATCGCCCTGGGCGGTTTTGAACCGCACCGGCATCCCGGTTCGCATCTGCTTCACGGCGAGCTCAGTGACGACGCCGATCACGGAGTCGTGGGGGCCAGTCATCCCTGCGTCGGTGACCGCCGCCGTTCCACCGGGGAGGACGCGCGCGTCGTTCGTCTGGATGTGCGTATGCGTGCCGAGGACGGCGGTGACCTTTCCGTCGAGGTACGAAGCCATCGCGACCTTCTCGCTCGTCGCCTCTCCGTGGAGATCGACGAGGATCACCGGCGTCGTTCGGCGAGCCTCCTCCACGAGCGCGTCGACGAGCTCCCACGGGCCGTGCGCGGGCGCGAGGAAGAGCTGGCCGAGCAGGTTGATGACGGCTACCTGCCCGCCGCCTCTGGCCTCGCCGATCGTCAGGCCCTTTCCGGGCGCGTGGGTGGACATGTTCGCCGGCCGGATCACCCGGTCGCTCTCGTCGAGGTAGCCCGCGATCTCCGGGCGGCGGAAGGTGTGGTTTCCGAGCGTGATCACGTCGGCGCCCGATGCGAGGATCACCTCGGCGAGGCGCGGCGTGATGCCGAGGCCGTCTGCGGCGTTCTCGCCGTTCACCACGCAGAAGTCGACGTCGAGCTCCTCCCGGAGCGGCGGGAGCAGGCGCTCGACGGCTCGCCGGCCCGGCGCGCCGTTCACATCCGCGACGAAAAGGAGTCTTATGAGAGTGAGGTCGTGGCGGCGGGGTGCACTTCGAGCGAGACGTGGTTTCCCGCGTCCTGCGTGTAGCGGGCGAGTGCCTGCCGCTCGAACCGCGAGAAGTCGAGCACCGTGCCGATCTTCGAGCTCGTCGATGTGACGGCTGCGCCGACGGTGAGCCTGCGCTCCGGCCGGAGATGCGTAAGGGAGACGACGAGGGAAGGCTCGCTCGACGGCTGGATGTCGATTCTGCTCCCGAGGCGGCGCCCGCTGATCACGTAGTCGGTGATGCCGACGACGACGCCGTCGACGGGTGCGTAGACGTCGGTGCCCGGAGCGGCCCCGACGTTCAGCACGGCGTTCGCGGGGCCTGTGCCTCCGAGCTGGTACCAGGCGAGCCCGGCCTTGTCTCCTCCGCCCAGGCGACGAACGAGCCGCGCGAAGAGGCCTTTGTTTGCCTGCTCGCCGACCGGCTCCAGCGTGAGCGCACCGTTGTCGACCGCGTGGTACCCGACCGCCGTGATCCGCTGCTGGGCGATCGGAGTGTGGATCTGCAACGTGTCCTGCACGGCCACGACCTGGGGGCGCGGCGGCCCGGTTGGAAGGAGCCGTTGGGCGGGTGACGGAGCGGAGGAAACGGTGCGCGTGGGCGAACCCGAGCCGAATGCGGTCAGGAGCAGCGTGAGGACGACGGCGGCCGAGGCCAGGACGAGGACGGCGATCCGCCGAGCCCGGTGCTGGCCGGCAGCGCGGCGCCGACGGGCGCGGCGCGCCTGCTCGACTGCCTTGCGGGACGGCATCGAACGGACCCTAACGGACTGGCGCTCGCGCCTTGCTTGGGAGGTTTGTGACACGGGAACGCGGGATTCTAGAGCCAAATCAGTCCAGAGTTCGTGACGCGCCAGCGCAAGGTTCCCATCTTGGGCGAAGTTCCAGTCCCAGTCGGGGGGCCTGAGGCGCCGACTCGACGGCGCCGTTAGAGGCCGTAGCGGCTTTGCCGCCGCGGCCGGCCTGCTTTTTGCGGCCACGCGGGCACTACGATCACCGCGATGCCGCCCGGGGCGACCAGGATCGAGATTCCCCGTTGGATGCAGCTCGTGGGGCTGCCGCTCGTCCTGCTGTTCCTCTGGACGCTCGCGAGCACGGTGTCTCACGTCGTCTTCCTCTTCCTGGTCGCGACGCTCATCGCGCTGCTGCTGGACCCCCTCGTGCGGGGGCTCGGCCGGCTGCGGATTCCGAGGGGTTTTTCCATCGCCGTCGTCTTCCTGAGCTTCGCGGTGGCGTTGGTAATCGGCGTGATCGCGGTCGGCGTTGTCGTCGTCGACCAGTCCCGCGACGCTGCAGACCGGATCGATGCCTACCTTACGATCGAGGACGGACGAACCGGCCAGACGGACGCTTCGCGGGACGTCGACCGCCTTCAGATCTGGCTCGACAACCACGGGCTAGACCGGATCGAGGTTCGCGAGCAGGGCCAGGACTTCGTCGAGCGTCTTCGAGAAGCAGGCCCCCAGGAGTACACGTCCCGCGCGATCGAGTTCCTCGAAGGCGCGGCACTGTCGATCTTCGAGCTGCTCTTCAGCGTCGTGCTGATCCTCGTCGTGACGATCTACATGCTGCTCGACATGGGCCGGCTTTCCGCTGCCGCCGACCGCCGCTTCCCGCCCCGTCCGGACTCACCGTCGTTGGTCCCTCGACTCGAGAGCGCGGTCGCCGGCTACGTCAAGGGTCAGGTGCTCATCTCACTAATCCTCGGGACGAGCGCGGGCATCGGTCTGTGGATTCTCGGCCTCCTGGGCTGGGCCGAAGGGATGGATCAGTACGCCCTGCTCTTCGGGGCCTGGATGGGGGCGATGGAGCTGATTCCGTATCTTGGGCCCTGGCTCGGCGCGATCCCGCCGGTCATCTACGCGCTGATCGTCGACCCGATCTCGGCGCTCTGGGTCGCGCTGCTCTTTCTTGCCATCCAGCAGATCGAAGGGCACATCGTCGTCCCGAAGGTCATGGGGAGCGCACTGCGGCTCCACCCGTTGCTCGTGATCTTCGGCCTGCTTGCCGGCGGCCAGATCTACGGTCTGCCGGGCGTGTTCGTCGCCCTGCCGCTGCTTGCCGGCCTCCGTGCGCTCTGGGAGTTCGTCGGCGAACGTGTCCAGCTCGAGGACTGGCGCGGATCGGGGCCGGTTCCCGTCGAGGTCGAGATTGACGAGGCAGTGAGCGAAGCCCCCGTCCCGCCACGGGCTAACGTGGGGCGATGAGCACCTTCCCGCTCACCCGTCTTCGCCGCCTTCGCGGCAGCGGGGCGCTTCGCTCCCTCGTTCGCGAGACCCGGCTCGACCTCGAATCGCTCGTCCTCCCGCTGTTCGTCGGCCCGGCCACGGAGCCGAACGACGCGCTCCCCGCGCTCGGCCGCCTCTCGGTGGACGACCTCGTGAGGGAGGCGGAGTCGTGCGCGGGCCTCGGGGTGCCTGCCGTGATCCTGTTCGGAATCCCGGAGGAGAAGGACGAGCAGGGCTCTGGCGCCTGGGATGACGACGGCGTCGTCCAGCGCGCGCTTCGAGCGCTCCGCGAAGCCGTGCCCGGGATGGCGCTGCTCACCGACGTCTGTCTCTGCGAGTACACGTCTCACGGCCACTGCGGCGTGCTGGAGGGAGAGGAGGTCGCGAACGACGCGACGCTCGAGCTCCTCGCGCGGACGGCGGTCAGTCACGTTGAGGCCGGCGCCGACGCGGTGGCTCCGAGCGACATGATGGACGGCCGCGTGGGCGTGATTCGCGGCGCGCTCGACGACGCCGGCTACGAGTCGACGCCGATCCTCTCCTATGCGGCCAAGTACGCCTCCGCGTTCTACGGCCCGTTTCGCGAGGCTGCCGGCTCTGCTCCTGCGTTCGGCGACCGGCGCGGCTACCAGATGGATCCGGCGAACGTCCGCGAGGCGCTCCGCGAATGCGAGCTCGACATCGCTGAAGGCGCCGATGTGCTGATGATCAAGCCGGCCCTGCCGAACCTGGACGTCATCCGCGCGGTTCGGGAGCGATTCGACCTGCCGGTGGCTGCCTACAACGTCTCGGGCGAGTACGCGATGGTCAAGGCCGCTGCCGCCGCGGGGTGGATGGAAGAGCAGCAGGCCGCGCTCGAGTCGCTGACAGCGATCAAGCGGGCCGGCGCAGACGTGATCGTCACGTACTGGGCCAAGGACGTCGCCCGCTGGCTTTGAGAGCCGCTCTGGGCACCCGGTCGGAGCTGTGGGCCCGCGCCCAGCGCCTGATCCCCGGAGGCGTCAACTCGCCCGTCCGGGCCATGCGCGCCGTCGGCCTCGACGAGCCGCTCTTCGTCCGCCGCGGGAAAGGTGCCTACCTGGAGGACACCGACGGCCGCCGCTTCGTCGACTGGGTGCAGTCATGGGGCGCGCTCGTCTTCGGCCACGCCGATCCCGAGACGGTCGAGGTGATTCGCGAGGCGGCGCTCGACGGGACGAGCTTCGGAGCCGCGACCGAACGGGAGGTCGAGCTGGCCGCGGAGATCGTCGAGGCCGTGCCTTCCGTCGAGATGGTGCGGCTCGTCTCGTCCGGGACCGAGGCCGCCATGTCGGCCGTCCGCCTCGCGCGCGGACACACGCGTCGCGACCGGATCCTCAAGTTCGCGGGCTGCTACCACGGGCATGTCGACGCGCTCCTGGCCGAGGCGGGGTCCGGGATTGCCACTCTCGGCATCCCGGCGACGCCGGGCATCCCCACCGCGGTCACCGCCCACACGATCGTTTGCCCCTACAACGATCTCGACGCGGCTGCGACCGCAATCGCCCACCACGGCGAGGGGCTCGCCTGCGTCATCGTCGAGCCGATCGCGGGGAACATGGGTGTCGTCCCTCCGGTTCCCGGCTTCCTCGAAGGCCTCCGGAAGCTCTGTGACGCCTCCGGCGCGCTGCTCGTCTTCGACGAGGTCATCACCGGCTTCCGGGTCGCGCGTGGTGGTGCTCAGGAGCGCCTCGGCGTCCTCCCCGACCTGACCGTGCTGGGCAAGATCGTGGGCGGCGGCCTTCCGCTCGCCGCTTTCGGGGGACGAGCCGACGTCATGCGCGATCTTGCGCCGTCTGGCCCCGTGTACCAGGCCGGCACGCTCTCGGGAAACCCGCTGGCGACCGCCGCTGGGCTCTCGGTGCTGCGAAGGCTGCGCGAACCGGCCGTCTACGAAGACCTCGAGCGACGCGGGGCCCGCCTCGAGCAGGGCCTCGCCCGATACGGCACCGTGCAGCGCGTGGGGGCGATGCTGACGATGTTCTGCGGCGGCGCCGTCCAGAACTTCGCGCATGCGTCGGCCTCCGACACCGACAGGTACGGCGCGTTTTTCCGGCATCTCCTCGAGCAGGGCATCTACGTCGCCCCGTCGCAGTTCGAGGCGATGTTCGTCTCTCTGGCGCACGGCGACGAGGAGATCGACAGAACGGTGGACGCAGTTGGCGATTTCATCGCGTGAGCTGACAACCGTTCTCCGCGAGCCGCCGGAGGGCGAGCTGGAGCCGGTCTTCTCGGCGCTCACGGATGCAAGATTCGAGCTCGGCCTCGAGACGATCTACGAGGGTTACCTCGTGCACTACGGACGTCCCCGGCTGCTCGAGCCGTCCGAGGACGATGCGGCGCTCGTGCTCGGGGACTACTTCTACGCGCAGGGGCTCGCCCGGATCGCGGCGCTCGGCGAAGTGGAGGCTGTAGGCGATCTCGCCGCGCTGATCTCGCTCTGCGCCCAGGCGCGGGCCGACCGGCGCGGAGGCGACGGCGCCGCCTGGGCCGCGACGGCGGCGCTGATCGGCCAGGGCCGCCTCGAGGATGCGCGTGCGGCTCTTCGGGACCGAGGAGAGAGCGCTCCACTCGAGCGGCTCGCCCGCGAGGCGGCCGGCGACCGGGAGATCGATCGCGCCCTCGAGACTCACGCTCGCCTCGTCGGATAAAGTCGCGCCGTGGCCTCGCTCGCAGTGACATTCCTGAGCCTCTTCGGCGCAACGCTCGAAGAGGAGCGGCCCTCCGCCGCCGAGGAAGGCAAGAAGGTGATCTTCGGCATGCTGATCGTCGGGCTCATCTTCATAGGGGTGATCGCCCTCGGCCAGCTCTCGAAGTGGGCGGGCCACCGCCGCCAGGCTCGCAAGCCGCGCCCGTACTGACCCAAAGAGCACGCGCGTCTACTGACCGTGAATCGCGGCCGGCGCTAGAAATAGAGCGGGCCGACGAGCATCCTGATGGGGTGCGCGACGTTCCGACCGGCACCGTCACCTTCCTCTTCACCGACATCGAAGGCTCGACCCGCCTGCTGTCCGAGCTGGGGGAGAGCTACTCCGGTGTGTTGGCGGAGCACCACCGGATCGTCCGTGAGGCGGTAGAGCGGCACGGCGGCGTCGAGGTCGATACCCAAGGCGACGGGTTCTTCATCTCCTTCGCAAGGGCTTCCGACGGTGTGGCCGCGGCCGGGGATGCCCAAGCTGCCCTTGCCGCAGTCCCGGTGCGCGTTCGCATGGGACTCCACACTGGCGAGCCCAAGATCACCGAGGAGGGCTACGTTGGGATCGACGTCCATCGGGCGGCGCGGATCGGCAACGCCGCGAACGGCGGCCAGGTCGTCATCTCCCCCACGACGCGGGAGCTTCTCGGGGACGACGTCGAACTACGGGATCTCGGCGAGCACCGCCTGAAGGACTTCCCGGCTGCGACACGCCTCTTCCAGCTCGGCACGGCCGAGTTCCCTCCGCTTCGAACACCCGATGAGGCCAAGCTTCCGGCGGCTCCGACGCCGATGATCGGGCGGAAGAAGGAGCTCCGCGATGCGCTTCGCCTTCTGCTCGAGGACCGCGTGCGCCTGTTGACGATCACCGGGCCCGGAGGGGTGGGCAAGACGCGCTTCGCGATCGAGGCCGCCTCGGAATCGCTGGGCTCCTTCACCGATGGGGCGCGTTTCGCCGATCTCGCGCCGCTCCAGTCGGCAGATGGCGTTGTCCCCGCGATCGCCCAGTCGATCCGAGCCCCGGGATCGCTCGTCGAGGCCCTCAAGCGGCAAGAGGTGCTGCTCGTGCTGGACAACGCCGAGCACGTCGCCGCCGCAGCCCCCGCGCTCGGCTCGCTGCTCGATTCCTGTCCCGGCGTCTCGATGCTCGTGACGAGCAGAGAACCGCTGCACCTGAGCCTCGAACGCGAGCTCCCACTTCGTCCCATGCCCGAGGCGCCTGCAGTCGAGCTCTTCCGTCAACGGGGGCAGATGGCCGACCCCGATTTCGAGGGCGACTATCCGGTTCTCGCGGACATCTGCGGGCGGCTCGACGGTCTCCCGCTCGCGATCGAGCTCGCCGCATCCCGGGTGAAGACCCTCGGTGTCGAGGGACTGCGAGAGAGGCTTGATCAACGGCTGCCGTTGCTGACAGCGCGCAGCCGCGATGTACCGGAGCGCCAGCGAACGTTGCGCGCGACGATCGAGTGGAGCTACGACCTGCTGGACGAGCCGGAGCAGTTCGTCCTGACGGCGCTCGCGGTCTTCGTCGGCGGTTGCACCGTCGAGGCGGCCGAGGCGGTGACGGGTGCAGACATCGACGCCCTGGAATCGCTCGTCGAGAAGAGTCTCGTCCGGCAGAAGGCAGGCAGGTTGTCGATGCTCGAGACCGTCCGCGAGTACGCGCTCGAGCGGTTAGGTGCCGACGAGGAGGCGGAGGCAACCATTCGACAGCGGCACGCGGAGCACTACCTCACCGTCGCCGAGCCGCTCTCCTCGATCAAAGGACACTGGCCCAGCGATGCTCTCGAACCTTTTTGGGCCGATTACGAGAACCTCTTGGCCGGTCTTGGATGGTTCAGGGAGCGCGGCGACCCCCGGTCACAACTTCGGACCGCGCTCGGACTGCGGCCGCTGTGGGATGAACGAGGACCATGGAGAGAGGCCCTACGGCACACGGAGGAGGCGCTGGCCGTCTACCAGCATCTGGATGCACTGCGGGCTTGGGGTCTCTTTTCGGCCTCGAGCTTCGCGTGGCGCGTGGGGGCGGCGCAGGACGGTCTGCCGCTCGCGCTCGAAGCCGTCGCACTCGCGCGACAGATCGATGATTCCGAGCTTTTGATGGACGCGCTCATGATGGTAGGGATCAACGCGGGGATCCTTGGCGCTAAGGAGGTGAGCCGCTGCCACTACGAGGAAGCCGAGGAGTTGGTGAGGGCGGCGGGGGATTCTCGGCGGCTGGCGAACATCCTCAACAATCTCGGAACCCACGCGCTCGAGGTGTTCGACCTCGAGACCGCGAGGAGACACCTGGGAGAGGCAGTGGAGATCGATCGCAGCCACGGCTTCCACAACTCGCTTGCGAACTCGCTTGTCGATCTCGGTTTCATCGCTCTGGCCGAAGGAAGAGACGCTGACGCCTACAGCCATTTCGGCGAGAGCCTCGAGATCGCCGTCGAGCGCGCCCTTCGAGACACGCTGGCCTGGGCGCTCCTGGGGTTTGCGGCGATGGGACTCGCTCGCGAACACTTCTCCGACGCTGCGAAGCTGCTGGGGTCCGCGATGGCACTTCAGGAAGCGCTGGGCGTCGGGGACTACTACGCGACGGGCGGCAAGTACAAGGAGCAAGTGGCAGCAGTCGCCCGCGAGTCGCTGGGTGACGCCGTGTACGAAGACGCCGTGCGCACCGGACGGGCCCTGTCGCAGGAGGAGGCGGTTCAGCTCGCCCGCGCCACGCTCGCTGAAGACGGCTGAGCTTCGGCGCCGGCGTGCCGAGGAGGACGGGCGCCGGGGCCCCTTGCAGCGTTTGTTGCGTCGTTGACGCAGAGGCGCGCCCACAGGTCTAATCGGTTCCGTAGACTCGCCGCGGAGAGCGCTGAGGAGGGCCTCGACTGGAGCCGCAAGGCGGAGACAACAAGCCGCATCTACCACCGCCGAGCATTTGGCCGGTCGGGTTTGCCGTCGGCATCGCCTGCATCCTCGTAGGCCTCGTAGTGAGCAAGCCGGCGGTCGTGGCCGGCCTCGTGGTCACGCTGATCTTCGCGTTCCTCTGGGCGCGCGACGTGATGACGCCCGGTCGCGGGACCGCCACCGGCGGCCCGGAGCCCGCAGGCACCGCCGACGCAGCGCCGATTCCGGCGAACGAGGGCGGGCCGGCGATGCCGCCGGCCGACCATCCGGTTCACGAGCGGATGCCCCGGAACAAGTTTCTCGAGCTGACGACGCTCGGTCTCGGCGGAGTGATCACCGGGATCGTCGCCGGGCCGGTGATCGGTTTCGCGGTGCTTCCGGCCTTTACCGGCGACGAGCTCGACGCCGTCGACCTCGGCCCGCTCGACGAGTACCCGAAGGGCGAGTGGCGTGAAGCCACGTACCTACAGGATCCGGCGGCCGGTGAGGTCTCACGGCGCACCGCGTTCGTTCGCAACAACGGGATGGTGGAGGCGAAGCCGAGCGTGACCATCATCTCCAACCGCTGCGTGCACCTCGGCTGCCCGGTCCAGTCCGGCGGCCCGCGCCAGGACGAGGATCGGGAGACGATCAAGACCGAGCTGGCCGAGCTGACCGTTACCCCGATCCAGCCGGCGAACTTCAGCTGTCCTTGCCACGGTGGCGCCTACGACACGGAGGGCAACCGGATCGCCGGCCCGCCCGTCCGCGCACTCGACCGCTACAAGTACTCGATCAAGGGCGGAAACCTCTTCCTGCTCGAGCCCTACAGCGTCGGTGAGGTCAAGGGCGAGGGCGCCGAGGCGATGATCAAGGCGTACGGCCTCCAGGGCCCGGGCGAGCATGTGGACGGGCCGTCCGGACTCCTGTACCCGATCCAGCCACAAGACCTTGGATAGATGGCTGTAGTCCCGCCTCCCAGCCGGCGCCGCAAGCGGCGGATGGATCAGGTCATGGGCCTGGTCAACATCCCGATCGACTGGCTCGAGGAGCGCTCGGGGCTTATCGGTGGACTCAAGTACTTTCTCTTCCGCAAGGTTCCGTCGGACATCAACTGGTTCCACACGCTCGGCTCGGCGACGCTGACCGCGTTCCTCGTGCAGGCCGGGACCGGCGTGATTCTCGCGATGTACTACCAGCCGCATCCCGACGAGGCCTACGAGTCGATCCGCTACATCACCCACGACGTGACCCTCGGCTGGCTCGTCCGCGGCATGCACAGGTGGGGCGCGAGCGTCTTCATCATCC
>JBKJWJ010000133.1:0-8716 GCA_046716905.1 Gaiellaceae bacterium | reverse complement strand
CGCTCAGACGGCAAGCGTGAGTTGCTCGTCGTGTTGCGTTCCATCGAGCTTCTGGCGCCGTCGATCCCTGACCCCGACCTCTCTTGAAAGGGCGGCGACTCGCTGCCGTACAAACGTCGTTTCTTTGCTCGAGAGATAGGCGCGGCCGCTGTAGAGCTCGAGGAGATGCGGCAGCTGGTCCGGGAAATCCTCCGCGACGTGCTCGAGGAAGTGCTCACGAGTCCCGGGCTTCAGGAAGAGAAGATTCGTCCACACTCCGGTCGCCCCGGCTTCGCGCGCAGCCTTGACGACCTCGCGCAGCTGCTCCGGCCGATCGGAGATCCCCGGCAGGATCGGCGCCATGCCGACTCCCACTCTGATCCCGGCGTCGACCAGCTCCTTTACCGCCCGCAACCGCTGACGGGGGTGGGCCGTGCTCGGCTCGGTCTTTCGCCAGACCTCCTCGTCCAGCGTCGGGATCGAAAAGGTGATGCCGACGCTTGCCCTCTTCGCCGCCTCCACGAGAACGTCCACGTCGCGGACGATCATCGGCCCTCGGGTGATGAGGCGCAGCGGGTTGGAGAAGTCGGCGAGCGCCTGGAGGCAGGCGCGTGTCAGCCGATACCGCCCCTCGGCTGGCTGGTACGGGTCGGTAGCGGCCCCGATCGCCACCGCCTCGCCAGCCCAGGATCGCCGCGTCAGCTCCCTGCGCAGCACTTCGGCGATGTTCGTCTTGACTCGGATCGACGTGCCGTACCGCTCGTCCGACGGACGCTCGGCACGCTGCTCGAACGCCCGGACGTAACAGAACGTGCAGCGATGAACACAGCCCATGTACGGGTTCAGGGACCACTCGAACGCCATGCCCTTGACGCGGTTCAGGGCGCTGCGGCAGGGCTCCTCCCGATACTCGACGGCCACGTCTTCATAATAGAACGTATGTTCGTTCGCGAGCGAGCCCGGACGCCGTCTGCACCGTCCCTATAATCCGGTCAGCCCTTGGGCGACGACCTGCCACCTAGTACGCGAGCCCGGGTAGGCCGGGCTTGAGCGATCTCCTCCGAATCGTCGTGATTCTCCTGCTTGTGCTGGGGAATGCGATCTTCGTAGCCGCCGAGTACGCGCTCGTCACAGCGCGCCGTTCTCGCCTCCAGGAGCTGAAGCGGAAGGGCCGCACGGGCGCCGGGCATGCGCTGGAGCTGATGGACAATCCCGTGCGCTTCATCAGCACCGTGCAGGTCGGAATCACGATCGCCGGCATCGCGATGGGCGCCATCGGGCAGCCGCTCGTCTCGGACTGGTTCGACTTCGTCCAGTCGGAGACCTTGGCGTTCCTGATCGCCTTTCTGTTCTTGACCTTCCTCAGCGTCTCACTCGGCGAGCTCGTGCCGAAGGCGATCGCGCTCCAGCGCGCCGAGCCTCTGGCGATCGCTCTCGCCTGGCCGATCGACCTCCTCGGACGCATCACCCATCCGCTCGTCTGGCTCTTGCAGACCTCGGCGAACGCAGTTGTCCGGCTCTTCGGGATCGACCCGGCACCGGCGGGGGTCGTCGTCCACACGCGGGAAGACATACGAGCGTTCGTGGCCGAGGCCGGCGAGAGCGGCGCCGTCGAAGGCGTCGAGCAGGAGGTGCTCTACGCCGCCTTCAGGTTCGCGGACAAGGAAGTCCACGACGTCATGGTTCATCGCCCTGAGGTGGTCGCCATCTCTGTCGCCCTACCGCCCCGCGAGTGCCTTGCGGCCGTGATCACGTCTCCGTTCACGCGATATCCCGCCTACCGCGAGTCCGTCGACCAGATCGTCGGAATCCTCCATGTCCGTGACCTGTTCTCGGCGCTCTACGAGCGGGGAATCGACAACGTCGTGATCGAGGAGCTCCTCCGGAAGCCCTACTTCGTGCCCGAGACGAAGGACCTCGCCGCTCTGCTCGCCGAGTTCCGCGCGCAGAACCAGCACATGGCGCTCGTCGTCGACGAGTATGGCTCGATGCAGGGCATCGTGACGCTGGAGGATGTCCTGGAGGAGATCGTCGGCGAGATCGAGGACGAGTACGACCTCCCGGACGAGTCGCTCGAGCGGATCGACGAGCAGACGATCCGCGTCGACGGCACGTTCCCGATCGACGACTTCAACGAGCAGTTCGAGCTCGAGATGCCCGACGACGACTTCCACACGCTCGCCGGATTCGTGTTCGGCCAGCTCGGGCGTGCGCCCGAAGCCGGCGACGAGGTCACGTGGAACGGGCTGCGGTTCAACGTCATCGAGGTCGAGGGCACTCGCATCGGACGCCTCCAGGTGGAGTTCATCCCGGCGGAGGAGGTCGGGGCGGCCCCCACGGAGTCGGCCTGACGCCTTTGCGCGCCTTCGCCGGCGCCGAGGCGCCCGATTGGCCGCGTCTTCCCGGTTCGCCCCGGCCCGAGCGGCTGGAGCTCCCGCTCGACACGCTCGACGGCGTCGGGCCGACCGTTCAGAAACGTCTGGCCGCGCTCGGGCTGCGGACGATCAGGGACGCCCTCGAGTACCGCCCGCGCAGGTACGAGCCGGCAGCGCCGGAGCGGAGGATCGTCGAGCTCTTCGGCGAGGACGAGGCGGCGATCGCGGGCGAGGTGTTGAGCGTCCGGGTGCAACGGGGCCGCAGGGTGCAACTGGTCAAAGCGCGTGTGGCGGACGAGACCGGCGAGATCACCGCGATCTGGTTTAACCAGGCGTGGCTCGTGGACCGCCTCAAGCCGGGAACCCAGGTTCGGCTGCGCGGAAACCTGAAGGGGAGTGACTTCACGGTCAAGTCGTACGACCTGAACGGCGGCTCGGCGACCGCGGACTTCGCCCCCGTCTATCCGGCGAGCGAGGAGATCACGGTCAAGAAGTTGCGCGAGGTGGTCGGCAAGGCGCTGGAGTACGCGCGGGAGGTCGTCGACCCGCTGCCTGCCGCCGTCAAGGCGCAGGAACGACTGCCGGGCCGGGCTGATGCGGTCGTTGCTCTCCACCGCCCGAAAAGCGAGGACGAGGGCGAGCGGGCGCGGAGGCGGCTGGCCTTTGACGAGCTCCTCGCGCTGCAGCTCGGTCTCGCGCGCCGGCGGGATGGCCGGGACGTGGAGCGGGCGGCGGCGCTGGGTGCGCCTGGCGAGCTTGTGGAGCGATACCGCTCGGTGCTCCCGTTCGAGCTCACGCCCGATCAGGAGAGCGCGATCGCGGAGATCGACGGGGACCTGGCCGGCGAGCGGCCGATGGAACGGTTGCTGCAGGGCGACGTCGGCTCCGGCAAGACTGTCGTTGCGCTCTACGCCCTCCTGCGTGCGGTCGAGGCGGAGAAGCGCGGCGCGCTGATGGCGCCGACCGAGACCCTCGCGGAGCAGCATTTCCTCACGCTTGATCCGATCTGCGCCCAGCTTGGCGTGCCAATTGCGCTGCTGACGCGGTCGGTGAAGCACGAGGTGAGCACGGCGCAGATCGTCGTCGGGACGCACGCGCTCATCCAGGAGGGCGTCGACCTGGGCGACCTGGGTGTCGCCGTCGTCGACGAGCAGCATCGGTTCGGCGTCGAGCAGCGAAAGGCACTGACGACGGGACGGCGCCCACACGTCTTGCATATGACGGCGACGCCGATTCCGCGAACCCTGGCGCTGACCGTGTACGGAGACCTGTCGGTGACGGAGATCGCGAAGCCACCGGCGAACCGGAAGCCGATCGAGACGGCGTGGGTGACCGAGGACCGCTCGAGCGCCGCGTACGGCCGGCTCCGCAAGCACCTGGACGACGGCCGGCAGGCATACGTCGTCTGCCCGCTGATCGAAGAGTCGGAGACGAGCCTGGCCCGGGCCGCCGAGAGAGAGGCCGAGCGGCTACGGAAAGGGGAGCTGCGCGGCTACCGGGTTGGACTGCTCCACGGGCGGCTGAAGCCAGACGAGCGGCGAGGGTTAATGGCCCAGTTCAAGGCCGGCGAGCTCGACGTCCTGGTCGCAACGACCGTGATCGAGGTCGGCGTGGACGTCCCGAACGCGACGATCATGATCGTGCAGGAGGCCGACCGGTTCGGCCTGGCCCAGCTCCACCAGCTACGCGGCCGGGTCGGGCGTGGGGCTGAGCAGTCGTACTGTCTGCTCGTCTCCCGGGCGAAAGAGGAGCTGACAGACGCAGCGCAGGCCCGCCTCGAGGCTCTGGTGCGGACGACAGACGGCTTCGAGCTCGCCGAGGTTGACCTGGAGCTGCGCGGAGAGGGGCAGCTGCTCGGCACCAGGCAGGCGGGCCTCTCCGAATTCCGCTTCACGAAGCTCCGCGCCGACCGCGACCTCCTCGAGCGTGCACGGGAGATCGCGGAGCACCTCGTGGACTATGAGGGCCCGCTGAACGACGAGGTCGACCGCCTCTTCGCCGACCGCGACCTGGCCGCGTAGCGAAAGTCGCCGGGTATGAGGATCATCGCCGGAGAGAAGCGCGGCACCAAGATCGTGGCACCGAAGGGACACGACACCCGGCCGACGGGCGACCGCGTTCGGGAAGCGGCCTTCAACCTGATCGGGCCCGTCGACGGCGCGTCCGTCCTCGACCTCTTCGCCGGGTCCGGCGCGTACGGGCTCGAGGCGCTCTCTCGCGGAGCTACCTCGGCAGTCTTCGCGGAGGCGGACAAGGCCGCCGTCCACGCCATCCGCCAGAACCTCCAGAAGCTCGAGTTCTCCGGCGCGACCGTCCTCCAGCGGGACGCGATCCAGGTGCTGTCGCAGGAGGCGGGGGCGGGCAGGCGTTACGATCTCGTCCTCCTCGATCCGCCCTACCGGATGTATTCCTCCCTGCAAAACAGGATCTCGACCTACCTTCCCGCCGTGCTCGCGCAGGACGGGCTCGCCGTCGTCGAGACGCACGCGAAGGAGGAGCCCGAGCTGCCACTTGCGGTGCGGACGAGCCGGAAGTACGGCTCTGCCCGCCTGACCCTCTTCGAGCACGCGTGATCACCGCCATCTATCCAGGCACGTACGACCCGGTCACGAACGGGCACGTCGATGTGATCACCCGCGCGGCCGACATCTTCGACCGGGTCGTCGTGGGAGTCGTCGGCAACCCCGCTCACAAGCAGCCGATGTTCCCGGTGGAGGAGCGCGTCGAGTTCCTGAAGGCCGCGCTTTCCGGCGTGGAGAAGGTCGAGGTTGACATCTTCAAGGAGCTCGTCGTCGATTTCGCACGTCGCTGGGACGCGAAGGTGATCGTCAAGGGCCTCCGCGTCATCTCCGACTTCGAGTGGGAGTTCCAGATGAACCAGCTGAACCGGACGCTCGCGCCGGACATCGAGACCGTCTACGTGATGGCGAGCCCGGAGGTCAGCTTCGTCTCCTCGAGCGGCGTCAAGGAGATCGCCGCCTACGGCGGCGACGTGGGGGCGCTCGTACCGGACTCGGTCGCCATTCGCTTGCGCGAGCTATACGGCAACGGTCGTCCAGGGGCCCCTGTCAGCCCCTCTGAGTAGACTTCCGGCCCTATGGACGTCCTCGTTCTCATCGACAAGCTCGACGACCGCGTTCACAACGCCAAAGCTGTCCCGCTCACCGACCAGGTGCGCATCGACCGCGAGGAGATCTACGAGATCCTCGACCAGATGCGGGCCACGATCCCCGAGGAGATCAAGCAGGCCCGGTGGATCGTCAAGGAGCGGCAGGAGATGCTCGCGGAGGCGAAGAGAGAGGGCGACCGCATCCTGGGTGAGGCCCGGGAGCAGGCTGTTCGCGAGGCGTCGCAGACCGAGATCGTCAAGCTCGCAGAGCGCCAGGCGCAGGAGATCATCGACGAGGCGCGCCGCACGGCCCGAGAGACGCGGCTCGAGATGGAGGACTGGGCCGACAGCATCCTCTCGACGCTCGAGGTCAACCTGGACAAGTTCCTCGGCGCCGTGAAGCGTGGGCGCGAGCGGCTTCACGAGCGCTCGCAGGAGACGGTCGTGGCCGGAATCGCCGCCCCGGGCTCCTCGAACGACGACGCGCCCTACGACGCCTAGCTCCGTCGTTGCGCTTTACGACGTGCACGGCAACCCTGCTGCGCTCGAGGCTGCGCTGGCCGCGGCGGGAGATGCCCAGCTCGTCTTCGGCGGCGACCTCGCGGCGGGGCCCTTCCCGGTCGAGACCCTTGACCGGATCATGGAGCTGGACGCGATCGTCATCCGCGGAAATGCCGATCGCGAGCTCCTGAGCGACGAGATTCCCGAAGGCGGGTTGATCGGCGAGTGGGTCGTGAAGCAGCTCGAGGACAGGCACCGGGAGTTCATCGCCGGACTGCCGGAGACGGTCGAGCTGGACGTCGACGGTGTCGGGCGAGTCCTCTTCTGCCACGGCTCGCCGCGAAGTGACGAGGAGATGATCCTGCGGACGACGCCTGACGAGTGGCTGCGGGACATGCTTCAGGATGTCAGTGCCGACGTCGTCGTCTGTGGCCATACGCACATGCAGTTCGATCGCGTCGTCGACGGGATCCGCGTCGTGAACGCCGGCAGCGTCGGCCTCGCGTACGGCGCGCCGGGAGCGCACTGGCTGCTCCTCGGTACAGGGATCGAGCATCGCCGGACGCCGTACGAGAACGACGCCTTCGCCGACCGAGTAGAGGCGCTCGAATGGCCGCTCGCGGCCCGATTCGCCGAAGACAACATCCGCAACTTTCCGTCGATCCAAGAGGCGCTCGATTCTTTCGAGCCGGTCGCCGAGAAGCAGTGGGCCGAGAGATACCCTGACTCGCAGTGACGACCTTCGATCTCAGACAGGCCAAGCTCCGCCCGGGCGAGGAGTACCGCGACGAGCAGGAGATCGACTTCGCGCCATACGATCTCGGCGGCCAGCGCTACCTTCCGGTGCCCGAGACCGTGCCGGCCGAGCTCGTGATCGGCCGTGGGACGAGCGGCACCGTCTTCGAGCTTCGCCTCCGCGCCCGGCTCCACGGCCCGTGCGTCCGGTGCCTGAAGGATGCCGTCGTGGATCTGCCGGTTCACGCTCGCGAGTACCAGGCGACGAGCCCGGGAGAGTCCGACGAGCTGCGCACGCAGTACCTCGACGAGAACCGCCTCGACCTGTCGGCCTGGGCGCGCGACGCCGTCGCCCTGGCGCTGCCCGAGCAGATCCTCTGCCGGGAGGAGTGCGCCGGCCTCTGCGCGGTCTGCGGCGAAGACCTGAACGACAACCCACACGAGCACGTCGAGGAGCGACGAGACCCCCGCTGGGAGGCCCTCGAAGCGCTCAAAGAGCAGCTTTAGCTACCATCCCGACCCCGCGATGGCAGTCCCCAAGCGAAAGACGTCGAAAGCCCGCCGCGACAAGCGCCGAGCGAACCACAAGATCGAGGCGCCGAGGGTCAACGAGTGCCCGGTCTGCCACCGACCGAAGCGGCCCCATCAGATGTGCCCGACCTGCAAGACCTACCGCGGGCGCGAAGTCGAACCGCTGCGCACGCCGGTCCCGTAGAATCGGCGCGCTCTCAATCCAACTACGCAAGGTGAGGTGACATGGCAGCGTCCCGCGACGAAGTCTTCGAGCGCATCAGGGAAGTCCTGGCAGAGCGCTTGTCCGTCGAAGAGGCGGACATCAACGAAGAGGCCAATTTCCAGGAGGATCTCGGTGCCGACTCGCTCGACCTCGTCGAGATGATCATGGAGCTCGTGGATCAGTTCGGGATCAAGATCCCGGACGAGGACGCCCAGGGGATCCAGACGGTCGGTCAGGCTGTCGAGTACGTCACGTCGCACCAGTAGCCACGCGCCGCCCGGTGCGCCTGGCCGGCTCACTCAGCTGATCGGAGAGCTGCCCGCCGATCTGGCGGACAACGCCTTCACGCACCCTTCGTGGGCGCCTGACCGGGCATCGTCGTACGAACGGCTGGAGTTTCTCGGGGACAGCGTCCTCGAGCTGGCCGTCGCCCGGGCGCTATACGACCAGTATCCCGATCTCGCGGAGGGGAAGCTCGCGAAGATCCGCTCGCACGTCGTCTCCCGGGCGAGCTGCGCGGTCGTCTCGCGGGAGCTCCAGCTCGGCGAGCGTCTGATCGCGATGGGCGCCGGAATCGTCCCGGACGACGAGCTCGGACGCCTCGCGCGCAACCGAAACGTCCTTGCGGCCTTGCTCGAGGCCGCACTCGCTGCGCTCTTCCTCAAACACGGTTTCGCACCGATCGAAGCGGCGATCGTCGAGGCCTTCAGCGGCCGCATCGAGTATGCAGCGACGACGCACGTCGACTTCAAGACCGAGTTGCAGGAGCAGCTGGCGGCACTCGGCCGGCAGGTGAGCTACTCCGTGCTGGACGTCGAGGGGCCGCCGCACGACCGGAAGTTCACATCGGCTGCGGTGATCGACGGCGATCAGGCCGGCGTGGGGGTTGGTGCGTCCAAGAAGGCGGCCGAGCAGGAAGCGGCGAAGCAGGCGCTCGAGAAGGTTCGATCGGCCTAGGACTCCGCCTCGAAAGATAGGCCGACTGGCCTATTGAGCGCTGCCTCGGCGGGAGCATTACACGTTCGCGATCTGCGCGAACGTCTCGTAGGCAGGCTGGATGTAGTCGACGGGGGCCGCCATCCGCGCCCCCGTCAGACTTCCATGAGCGTGCGTCTTCGCGCGATCCGCATCCGCGGCTTCGTCGCACGCCTCGAGTGAGCTTGAGGAAGAAAACGCAGTGTCGTACCGTCTTGTGGTCTCCGGTTCAGGTCAGCGGGACTGTGTCGATCGGGCCAGGCGGCGGAACCGCCCAAGTCGCCAGCACGGGGAGCGTCACGCAGG
>JBKJWJ010000132.1:0-2868 GCA_046716905.1 Gaiellaceae bacterium | reverse complement strand
CGATCACCTCGCGCGCGAACCGCTGCGCGACGGCGCTGTCGGACGGGTCGCGCTCGAACCCCTCCGTCGCCATCAGATCGAGGTTTCCGTCGGCGTCCTCGTCCTTCCGGGACAGGAGCAGCGCCTTCTGGGCTCCGACGAGCTCCTTCGCCGTCTTGAGGACGAGCGCCGGGACGTCGTTGGTCGCTCCGAGCGCGCCCCGGGCCTGCTCGAGCGTCTGGATCTGGCGGCGCAGCTCCTTGCGCCACTCTCGCTCCGTCTCGAGCCGGCGGGTGAGCGCGTCGGCCTTGTTCTCCTCCTCGAGCGCCTTCTGCCGGTCGGCCTCGGCGCCGACGCGCATTTCGCGCCAGCCGAGGAGCGCCGCGAGCACAGCGCCGGCCAGGAACAGCACGGGCAGGTCGTCGATCGCGTTCGCCAGGCCCTCGCCTTCGACGAGCGCCCAGACGAGAGCGAGAGCAGCCGCCGCAGTTAGACCCGCAGCGACCGCAAACCACCCGCCTCCCAGGGGTGCATTCGGCCGCATCCTCCTCCCTTTTTATCCGCTCTTTGCGAAAAAGCAAACGATCGGGCGCTACGCCGTGATCTCTGCGGCCCCTTCGACCATCTGCACAAAGCGCGGCACCACGTCGATCGTGTCCTCCTGCGAGCAGAACTCGATGTCCTCCTCGAGCCCCGGCGGCCCATAGGTACGGGCCATCACGGCGTCCCAGGCGGTCGGGAAAGCGCCCGCCAGGATCCGGCAGGCCTTGGCCGCATCCGTCACCTCAGCGTCGAGCTCTTGGACGATCCGGCCGGCGCAGTACGCGTCGTCGAGCGCGAACTGGCCCTGGAAGCCGGCGCAGACGACGACGCAGTCGTCGTCGACGGCCTTGACCACTGCGGACAGGTTCAGGAGCGACCCGAGGAAGACTCGCTCGCACGCAGCAGCGGCCGAGAGCACCGCCCGAGTCCCGTTCGTCGTGGAGTAGATGAGCACCTCGCCTCGCGGCTCCAGGACTTCCCGGGGAGAGGCGCCGATGTCGAAGCCATCGATCCGGACTGCCTTCCGCTCGCCGCCGAGCAGCCCCTCCCCCAGATGCTCTCGCACCCGAAGCGCGTCCTCGACCTCGCGGCAGCAGTACACCCGCTCGTAGCCGCTCGCGAGTGCCTGCGCGATCGTCGAAGTCGCCCGCATGACGTCGACGACGACGGCGACCGGTGCTTGCAGCACCTCGTCCGGGGTGAAGGCGACATGTACTCGCACGACCGCATTACGCTACAGCGGCTCCGTGGCCTGTTACGAACTCCTTTCGGGATGAAGCCTTGAGCCGTCGAACCGCGCTGAAGGGCGCGAGGCGTCGTCCTCGGCCGGACCCGTATCCTCCGGATACGCGACCGGCCTGCGTCCGGGCCTCGCATCCCTACATCACGGATCGACGGCGAAGCGTCATCCCGAAATGAGCTCCCCCGCCGAACCGATGTACTGCTACCGGCATCCCGACCGGGAGACCGGCCTCTCCTGCTCCGAGTGCGGCCGCCCGATCTGCACCGATTGCATGACCCAGGCACCCGTCGGCATCCGCTGCCCTGACCATTCGGGCCTGCCGCAGGGCGCCGCGCGCATGACGCAGGGGATGCGCCGGGCTAGCTACGAGGGCGTCGGCGCCCTGGTCACGAAGGCCCTGGTCGGAATGAACGTCGGCGTCTACCTGCTCGAGCTCGCTCTCGGCGGCCAGATCAACGGGACCGGGAACGAGATCTACACGAACGGCGTCCTCTACGGCCCGCTCGTCGCCGCCGGAGACTGGTGGCGCCTCATCTCGGCGGCGTTTCTCCACTACGGACCGCTCCACCTGGGGATGAACATGCTTGCACTCTGGCTATTCGGCGCCGCCGTCGAGCAGGCACTCGGGCGCGGGCGTTACCTGCTCCTCTACCTCGTCTCGGGCCTTGCCGGGTCTGCCGGGGCCTTGATCCTCTCGCCGGAGAGCCTGACCGTCGGCGCCTCGGGAGCGATCTTCGGGATCCTCGGCGCGGCCTTCGTCCTCGAGCGCCAGAAAACCTACGTGCTCGGCGGAAGCGCCGTTTCGATCATCGCGCTCAACCTCGCGTTCACCCTCTTCATCCCGGGAATCTCGATCGGCGGGCACCTCGGCGGGCTGGTGGGCGGCGCGCTCGGGATCCTCGCGCTATCGCGGTTCGGCCGCGGGCATGCGGTGTACGGGAAGCCGGGGCTCCTCGGCATCGCGGGACTGATCGCGGTTGGTGTTGCCAGCCTGCTGGTCGCGTATCTCCGCGTGCAGCAGTACGTCGTCTAGGCGAGAATCGCTCGATGCGGAGCGCCGAGCGATGGGGAGCGGCGACGGGGATCGGATTCGTCCTCTCGTCGGCTCTCGCGTTCCTGATCGTCCCTGATCCGCCTGCCGCGGATCAGGGCAGCGAGTTCATTCTCAACTTCGTCGCGCTGAACGACTCGGACCTCCTTTGGCAGTCGTTCTTCTTCGGGCTCGGGAGTGTCTTCCTGCTCTGGTTCGGCGGGACTCTGGCCGTTGCGCTTCGGCGGGCCGAGGGAGACAGCCTCGGGCGGGTTTCCGGAATCGTCGGCGCCTCTGTCGCTGCATCGGTGGCGCTCTTCCTCGTCGGAGTCACCGCCGTCGGTGCGCTCGCTTCCGGGATCGAGTCCATGGATCAGGGCGTCGCCTACGGCCTCTACCAGCTTGGCAGCTTCGCATTCGTCATGACGGATTTCCCGGCGGCGACGTTCGTGTGGGCCGCGTCGCTGGGGATCGCCCGGGCCGCACTGCTTCCCTCGTCGGTCGGGTGGGTCGGCGGCGTCGTCGGTCTCCTGCTGATCGCGAACGCCGGTGGCCGGCTGCTGTTCGACAACGC
>JBKJWJ010000131.1:0-6062 GCA_046716905.1 Gaiellaceae bacterium | reverse complement strand
CCGAGCCCGCGGCCACTCATCTTCCCGAACGGGATTCCACACGCAGCAACGAGCGGGCCGACGACGAGCGAGGCCTTGTCCCCCACCCCGCCCGTCGAGTGCTTGTCGGCAACCGGCCGGCCGATCTCCGCCTGCAAGTCGATCGTCTCGCCGCTCTGAACCATCGCGTCCGTGAGCGCGTACGTCTCGCGAGCCGAGAGCCCCCGGAAATAGACGGCCATGCAGAAGGCGGCGAGCTGGTAGTCCGGAATCTCGCCACGCGTGTAGCCGAGGACGAGGTCGACGAGCTCCTGGTCGCCTAGCTCCTCGCCGTCCCGCTTGCGCTGGATCAGCTCGACGGGGCGGATCACGGCTCGGCGATCAGGCTGCCGGGGAGGCCCCGCACTCCGGCCTTCCCGCCGAGCCACCGATTCACGGTCGCGCCCACATCGGAGAACTCGCCGTCGTGTCGCGCCCCGCGGGCGTTCCGGCCCTCGACGTAGGCGAGGAGCATCGCATGCTCGCGAGAATGGTCGGTGGACGCCGTCGTCGGGTCACAGCCGTGGTCTGACGTGATCACGAAGAGGTCACCTTCACGCAGGGCGCCCAGCAAGTCGGGCAGCCGGCGGTCGAAGTCCTGCAGGCAGCGATGGAAGTTGACCGGGTCGTTCCGGTGTCCCCAGAGCATGTCGGTCTCCACGAGGTTGACGAAGATCAGCCCGTCGTCGGTCTCCTTCAGGAGCCGCTCCGTCTGCGTGATCCCCTCGACGTTCGACCGCGTGGGATGAGACTCGTCGACGTCGCAGCCGGCGAAGATGTCCCGGATCTTTCCGACCCCGTGCACCGTGTGACCCGCGTCGCGGACGAGCGTCAGGTAGTTCGGCTGGCGCGGCTTCAAAGACCAGTCGTGCCGGTCGGGCGTCCTCGCGTAGTTCCCGGGATCGCCCTCGAACGGTCGAGCGATCACCCGTCCGACGGCGTGTTTGCCGGTGAGGATCTCGCGGGCGGACGCACACCCCGCGTAGAGCTCGTCCAACGGGATCGTCTCCGTGTGCGCGGCGACCTGGAAGACGGAGTCGCCCGAGGTGTAGACGATCCACTTGCCGGTGCGTTGATGTTCTTCGCCGAGCTCGTCGATGATCTCCGTTCCGGAAGCCGCCTTGTTGCCGAGGACGCCTCGCCTGGTCTTGTGCGCGAACGAATCGACGACGTCGAACGGGAAGCCGTGGGGGTACGTCGGAAAGGGCTGCGCGGTGACGAGTCCCATGAGCTCCCAGTGTCCTGCGGTCGTGTCCTTGCCCTTCGAGCGTTCGAGCAGCCGGCCAGCGATCGCCGGGGCGCCGGGCTGCGGCGGGCAGCCGGCGAGCTCCTTGACGTTGCCCAGGCCGAATGCCTCGAGGTTCGGGAGGTCGAGGCCGCCTACGGCCTCTGCGACGTTGCCGAGCGTGTCCGAGCCCGCGTCTCCGTAGTCGGCCGCGTCCGGCAGCTCTCCTGCCCCGACGGCGTCCAGCACGATGACGCACGCGCGAGGCATGCGGCTATTCTAATTTCGCTGTGGAGACTGCCCTCGGACTTGTCGGCCTAGCCATCTTCGTGACAGCGACGATCGGGCTGGCCGCTGCGGTCACCTACGCGATCGTGCGGATCTCACCCTCGAGCCGCAAGGCCAAAAAACAGAAGCCGAAGCCAACCACCGGCTAGACGGGTAGAAGCGGAAGAGCGTCCTCGAGGGGTGTGTACTCGAGGCCATGCGCCTCGGCGACGGCTTCATACGTCACGCGCCCGTCGAGGACGTTGACGCCTCTCGCGAGAGCCTGGTTCTGCGCGATCGCCTCGCGGAGACCGAGGTCGGCGATCGCCTCGACGTAAGGAAGGGTCGCGTTCGTCAGCGCCTTCGTCGAGGTGATCGGCACGGCGCCGGGCATGTTGGCGACGCAGTAGTGGATTACGCCGTCGACGACGAACACCGGCTCGGAGTGCGTCGTCGGATGCGAGGTCTCGACGCAGCCGCCCTGGTCGATCGCAACATCGGCGACGACTGAGCCTGCCTTCATCCCTGTGACCATCTCGCGGGTGATCAGCTTGGGTGCCAGCGCACCGGGGATCAGGACGGCGCCGACGACGAGGTCCGCCTCGGCCACCGACTCCTCGATCTGGAGCGCGGAGGACATCAGGAGCGTGACCCGCGCGCCGAGCACTTCCTCGAGGTGCCGCATGCGGTCGATCGACCGTTCGAGAATCGTCACCTCGGCGCCCAGGCCGAGCGCGATGACCGCGGCGTTGTAGCCGACCATCCCGCCGCCGATCACCACAGCCTTGCCTGGCGCAACGCCCGGCACACCGCCGAGCAGCAGTCCGCGACCGCCGCGCGGCTTCTCGAGGAAGGTCGCGCCGGCCTGCGAGGCGAGGCGGCCTGCGATCTCGCTCATCGGGGCCAGCAGTGGAAGCGCCCGGTCGTCCGTCTCCACCGTTTCATATGCGACGCACGCGGCGCCGCTCGCCATCAACGCTCTCGTCAACTCGTCGCTCGCCGCGAGATGGAGGTACGTGAACAGCACCTGCCCGTCGCGCAGGCGCCCGAACTCCTCGGCCAGGGGCTCCTTGACCTTCAGGACGAGCTCGGAATCCGCCCCGACCTCCTCGACCGTGCCGATCCTCGCGCCGACCGATGTATAGGCCGAGTCGGAGAACGCGCTCCCCTCCCCCGCTCCCTGCTCGATGACGACGCTGTGACCTCGCCGGGTGAGCTCGAGCGCCCCGGCCGGCGTCAGGGCCACGCGGTACTCATCCTGCTTGATCTCTCTGGCGACGCCGACGTTCATCCGAGGAGGATTATTCCGTTACGCACGTGCAAGCCGCTCGACCAGACGCCGCTCGTCGGCCCCAAACCACGGTGGCTCACCCGCACGAGCATTCTGCGCGGCATGCAGCGGCTTCCGCGTGGCCGGGATGACCACGTCGATTCTCTCGTCGGAGAGCGCCCACTTCAGGAGCGCCAGCGGCCAGCTCTCGACGCCGAACTCGAGCAGTGGTTCGAGCTCGTCGTCGGACGGTGGGCGCTCCAGCAGCTCGCCCTCACCGAGCGGCCGCATCACGATCACGGCCATTCCGAGCTCGTCCGCGAGTGGAAGCAGCTCACGCTCGCACTCTCGCTCGTGGGGGTTGTACGGGAGCTGAACGGTGTCGAAACGGCCTGTGCGCATGGCCTCGGCGAGCTCGCGGAACGACGAGGGCGCGTAGTGGGTGACACCGAGGCGGTCGAGCCTTCCGGCCGCACGCTCCTCCTCGAGCCAGGGAAGCTGCTCGCGCCAAGAGACGAGGTTGTGGATTTGCTCGACCTCGACTCGGCCGTACCAGCCCAGCTGAGCGTCGAACTGGGCACGTCCCTGCTCGACGGTGGGAGCCCAGATCTTCGTCGCGATCACGGCGCGCTCGCGCCTGCCCTCGAGCGCGCGGCCAAGCGACCGCTCGGCTCGCCCGTACATCGGCGAGGATTCGAAGAGGTGGATTCCTGACCCGAGTGCTGCGCCGACGACGTCGCCCGCAAGCTCGTCGTCGCCGCCGAAGCTGTTCCAGGTGCCGAGGCCGACGACGGGTCCGAGCTTGCGCTCCTCCATCAGCCGAGCCGGTCCCTCGCGGCCTTTCCGGCAGCGTACGCGCACATGAAGAAGGTGGGGTCGTCCTCGATGCCGCGACCCATGTGCGAGAGCGGCAGACGAGCACACGCCTCGCGCCAATCCCCGACGTCGACTTCCTCGCGAGGCTGCAGCCAGTCCGGTGCGTCGAGACCGAGGGGCCAAGCGACCGCGACGTCGTGGAGGCAGAGGTCGAGAATCGCGCCCACGTGGTGCGAGACGCCTTTGTGCCGGCCGCGCCGATCCGCGTCCGACATCCGTACGGCGAGGATCGGAGTGCCGCCGAGTGCTGCGGCCGTGTTCGCTGCCACCGCAGCCGAGAGGCCACCGTGGCCGAGCCGCGATCCCGTGCCGACGATTCCCGGGCCGATCGAGCAGACCACGGCCTCGTATCCCTGAGTCGCGCACCACGCAAGCGCGGACGCTGGAGTCACTGCTTGCACATCCCCGTCGAGGCACGGTGAGGCTGCGACCGCCACTTCAAGCAGCCCTTCGCGCTTGAGCGCACGGACGTTGTCGGAGAGGGAGACCGGCAATGCGCCACCGCCAAGCTGGACGTACGCCACACGTCCGCCGAGGCCCGCGCACACAGGCGCAAGTTGGCTGTGAAGCGAGCAGCAAACGATCGGCATCTCGTCGAGGCTCTCCGCAAGCTCTCCGTCTTCCTCGACATGCCGCGTGGCTCCCTGCAAGGGCGTGTAGGGCAAGGTCATGACGTGTGCCCCGTCGGCGGCTGCGCCGTCGAGCCCGCGACTGAGATTGACGTAGAGAACGTCGAAACCGCCCGAGCCGAGCTCGAGCGCGCGCGCCTGGACGTTCACGATCACCTCGTCGCCGACCTCCACCGCCCCCGTTAGGCGCGGGTAGGCGACCGTCGCAGCTCCGTCGACCTGGAGCCGGATCAGCTCCTCGTGCTGCTCCGAAATCGCCGTCACGGTGCCGCGGCGGAGGCTAAGCGCCATCGCCGGCGACTTCGACGAGCGCGAGAGTCACGTCGACCATCCGCTCGAGGTCGGCGACCGCAATGTGCTCGTCGGGCGTATGGATGTCCATCATCCCGTTCGCCAGGTTCACGCACGCTTTCCCGCGTTCGTTGAAAACGTTGGCGTCGGCGCCGCCGCCCGTCAGGCCGAGACGCGGCTCGATGCCGGCCCGCTCGAGTGCAGCGCAGGCCAGCGCGACAGGTCGGTCGCCTCGCGCGAAGCGGTAGCCGCGATAGCTCTCCACGACGGTCGTCTCCGCCTCGCACTGCTCGAGCGCGGCGGCGAAGGTGATCGACTCGAGCATCTCGCGGACGAGATCCGAGAGCTTCTCCTCGGTGTGGGAGCGGACATCGATCGAGAAGGAACAGCGGTCGGGGACGATGTTCTTCGCCGTTCCGCCGGCGATGAGCCCGACGTTCGCGGTCGTCTCGTCGTCGAGCCGGCCGAGCCTGAGGTCTGCGATCGCGCGGGCAGCTGCCGCGATCGCCGAGCGCCCTTCCTCAGGAGCCATGCCCGCGTGGGCGGCGCGGCCCCGGAGCACGACCTCGACGTTGCTTGCGAACGGCGCGCCGAGGACGACGTCGCCGACCGGCGCGCCCTGGTCGTAGACGAAACCCGTGATCGCTTCCAGGCGTGAGGCGTCGAACGCCTTGGCGCCCTGAAGCCCCACTTCCTCCTTCGGAGTGAACAGGAGCTCGATCCCGGCGTGAGGGCGGCTTTCCTCCAAGATCCGGCTCGCTGCGTGGAGCATCGCCGCGACAGCTGCCTTGTTGTCGGCGCCGAGGATCGTCCCACCGGCGTTTCGTACGACCCCGTCTTCGACGACCGGCTCCAGCGGCCCGGTCGGTGGGACCGTGTCGAGATGGGCGCAGAGGAAGATCGGCTCACCACCGTTTGCAGCGGTCGCCGAGAGGCGCGCCAGGAGATTGCCCGTGGTCGACCCGATGCGACTGCCGGCGTCGTCCTCCTCAACCTCGAGCCCGATCTCCTCGAGATAGGCGCGAACGCGGTCGGCGACCGCCCGCTCCTCTCCAGGAGGGCTCGGGATCGCTGCCAGTTCCGTGAAGAGGGTGAGGACGTCCGGCGCCCAGCTCGGCGGCATCGGTCGAGTCTACGGGCCGGTCGATCACGGCTCACTCCTGGCCTTTTTGGCATCTGGCGCCGCAGGCCGCGGTTGTGCAGCATCTGCTCCAACTTCGCGCCATGTCAGTAACAGCGAACTCGGACCCAGAGCGCCACACGTATGTTGTCCATAATGACAACGATACGGGAGAGTCTCATGAAACGGTTACTCGTCGCGATCTTGACGTTGGCCATCGCACTCTTCGCGGCTGCACAAGCATCCGCAAACGTCACGGCGTCGGAATCGCGATCTCAGCGCGGGTTGGAACTGCTCGACAACGAAGAGGTCGCCGAGCACGACATCTGTGCCTGCTACGACCCGCCTCCACCACCGCCTCCAGCA
>JBKJWJ010000130.1:0-3215 GCA_046716905.1 Gaiellaceae bacterium | reverse complement strand
GGGGACCTGGACTCGACGTGGTTCGAGGGTCTGGACTGGCTCCACCTCTCCGGCTACTCGCTGATGGACGAGCCGATCGGCTCCGCCGCCGAGCGGGCGGTCGCGCTCGCACGATCGGCAGGCGCGCGAGTGAGCGTCGATCTCTCGTCGGTGAACCTGATTCGGGAGTTCGGCCGTGACCGCCTCGCCAGGCGCATCGAGCAGCTCGATCCGGACGTCGTGTTCGGAAACGAGCCCGAGCACGAGGAGCTTCCGGTCGCGGGCGACAAGCGGATCGTCAAGCGCGGCCCCAGGGGCGCGACGATCGAGGGGCAGGATCTTCCGCCGGTGGCGGGAGAGGTGGTCGACACGACGGGCGCCGGCGACGCGCTCGCCGCCGGGTATCTCGTCGGCGGCCCCGAGCTCGCGATGGAGGCTGCAGCCCGCTGCGTCGCCCGGCTCGGAACCATGCCGTGATCCGCGTCTCGGACGAGGTTCGCGAAGCTGGGGCCGTCGTTGCGCTCGAGACGACGATCGTCGCGCACGGCTTCCCGCCCGGCGAGGGCGTGGTGGTCGGGGTCGAGTGCGAGCGGCGCGTCCGCGAGGCGGGCTCGGTGCCGGCGACGATCGGAGTGCTGGACGGCGAGATCGTGGTCGGCCTCTCCGAGGCGGAGCTCGAGCGTTTCGATTCCTCGGCCCGAAAGGCCGGCCCGCGCGAGCTCGCCGCCTGCATCGCGAGCCGCGCGGTCGGAGCGACGACCGTCGGCGGCACGCTCGCCGTCTGCCGCGCCGCCGGAATCCAGTTCATGGGCACCGGCGGAATCGGCGGCGTCCATCGCGGGGCGAAGTGGGACGTCTCCGCCGACCTGCTCGAGCTCTCCCGTTCGCAGGTCGTCGTCGTCAGCGCCGGCGTGAAATCACTGCTCGACGTGGAGGCGACGGCCGAGTTCCTCGAGACGCTCAGCGTCCCCGTTCTCGGCTGGCGCGCCGACACGATTCCCCGCTTCTACGACGCCGAGGGGGGGCCGCCGGTCACCGAGCGGGTGGACACCCTCGAGGAGGTCGTCAGCCTGTGCAACCTCCACTGGGAGCTCGGCGGCTGCGGGATCGTCCTGGGCCGGCCCCCGGACGAGAGCCTCGACGTCGACGACCTGATCGACGATGCCCTGAGCGAAGCCGAGAGGAACGGCGTGACCGGCCAGGCCGTGACGCCGTTCGTCCTCTCGCAGCTGCACGAAAAGAGCGGCGGCAAGACGCTTCAGGCGAACCGAGAGCTCGCGGCCGCGAACGCCGGCCTCGCCGGGGAGCTCGCAGCGGCTAGCTGATCAGCGACTGAACCGCGGGCGGTGGTAGAGCCTGAACGTCACCTCTTCGGTGAAGTCCCAGAGCAGTTCTCGTATGGGCAGGCAACGCCTCGCTCGTAGGTCTTCTGGGCGATCAGCGAGCGCCCGCCGCCCTGCCAGCCGACGATGCGCCAGGCTGGGAGACCCCCTCTCTCATCGACTTCGCCTGCATCAAGTCACATGAGTAACTTGGAGTCAACAGGCCGGTCGCTCATTCGCCGCCCGGCGGGTCCTACCGCCGCCGCGTGCGAGACCTGAGCCAGTGCCGGATGAAATAGACGGGCACCGCAACCCCCGCGGCGAGGAACGTCGCGATCCCCCAGGCGGTTGCGTGCTTGTTTCCGTTCTTGTCGGCGTGCGCGAACACGGCCATCGACGCAGCAGCCGCAAGGACGGTCACGATCAGGAACTCGCCGAACGTCAGCCGGTACACCCGGCGCAGATTAGGCGACTAGCCGACCGCGCCCAGGAACTCGTCGATCGAGAGGGCGGTCAGCGTCTGCAGCTTCGCGCTCCCCCTCGCGCCCAGGGCCACCGAGACCTTGGCGATCGCGGCCGCGTCCGCTGCCTCCACCACGTTGATGAAGTCGTACGGGCCGAGGGTCGCCCACTGGTGCAAGACCTTGGCGCCGAGCTCCTCGACGTCTTGATTGACCTGCCGGAGCCGGTCGGGGTTCGCCTTGAGCGTCTGAACGCCCTGGGCGGTAAGCGTGGTCAGGAGGATGTAGGTCGGCATGGGGCTCCTTTCGAAAGCGGGGGAATCGGACTCTACGGCCGGGCCGCGTGCCTTGCCGCCTGGTCGAAATAGAGCAACGCCGAGCCGAGGAAGAGCAGCGGCGAGACCAGCAACAGCGGGATCAAGGCTGCGAGATCGCGACTCTGCTGCCCGAACTGGCCGAGCAGGAACGCGAGCGACAGAGCGGTGAGAAACCCGACGATCACGAGCGCCGCCAGCGATCCAAGAGCATGCGCGAAGTCGACGCGGGCCAGCGCAATCGAGCGCCCGACCGAGTCACGTAGCCCCTTCTTCTCGACCAGGGCGACCGGGACCGCAAGGCCAAAGAGCGCCAACCAGATCAACCCCGGGAAGATCAGAAACCTCGTCAGAAATGGAACCGGGGCGAAGACGAGCACTCCGATCACGAGCGCCGTGAGCAGCGGCCTGCCGCCGAGGCGCACCTCCGCGGCCATCGAGCTAGCGACGACGTAACAGATCGTCAGCACGACGGCGCCGCCTGTCGCGAGGAAGACGAGCCCGGTCCGCCCAGGGAGGGCGTTCACGACGAGGACGACACTCAGCGGGCCGAGCCCGAGCCCCAGCGCGGCCCAGAAACGGCGGCCGTAGAGCCGCATCGATTCTGCGACGAGCTGGCCGGCCGTCCTGGTGGCCGGCGGCGCTGGAGGAGGCAGCTCGGGCACGCGGCAACCGTACCCTGGTTCCCCTTTCCGGGGGACGCCCCTACCCCGAACCGGGCACATCGTTTGTCGGCAAAGAATCTGCGGTGTCTGCGGCTCTCTCGAATACTCGAACCACCCTGCGACTGCTTGCGGTCGTATTCGCGTCGTTCGCGCTGATCCTCGTCAGCGGCACCAGCGAAGGCGGCGCAAAGCCACGGCCGCAGAAGCCCAAGCCCACGGCGCAGAAGCAGCGGCCCCCCGCCTTCAACCTCCTGAGCAGGTGGGACGAGGACGATTGCAAGAACAAAAAGAAGTGCCCGTCTCCTCCTCCCCCCCCACCCCCGCCCCCCCCCCCCCCCCCCCCACCCGGCCCCCCCCCCCCCCCCCCCCCCCCCCCCCCCCCCCCCCCCCCCCCCCACGACGAGCTCGCGCGCGAGTCGTGCGGCGAGCTCCTCGGTCTCCGCCGCCGAGGAGGAGAGCAGTTCCACCTCTGGC
>JBKJWJ010000129.1:0-2699 GCA_046716905.1 Gaiellaceae bacterium | reverse complement strand
GTCGTGGCGGCGGCTCAGGCGAGAGCACGATCGCCCAGTCCGGCGTCCCGATCCCTGGGCTGGGGGAACTCGTCTGCGGTTGGGCCAGTTCCGGTTTGAACGGATTGCGTCCGGACGCGAAATGCGTGGGGGCCGAGCAGGATCGCAGGCGGCGCCCCCTCCGAGCTCGGTCTAGGCTTCCGCTGCAGTGGACTTCTTCGTGTACAGCCGAGATGCGGTCGATACGGCAGAGCTACGTGACGACCAGGCGCTGCTGGAGCAACACTGGTCGTACATGGACAGGTTCGCGGAGTCGATGATCGCCCGCGGGCCGACGCTCGACATCGACCGCGAAACCGCGACCGGCAGCCTTCACGTCCTGGCGTTGCCCAGCGTCGGTGCGGCGCGCGATTTCATTGCGCTGGAGCCGAACAACCGTGCAGGCGTCTACGGGGAGCACTTGGTCTGGCGGTTCGAGAACCTGCTCGGTCGCTCGATGTGGGAGTTCTCGGGTCAACCTGCAGAACCGCGGTTTCTGATCATCGGCCTTTCGCATCTCGGCCGGCCCGTCTCAGCGGAGATCCTCCCGCCGGAGCTGCTCGAGCGGCTGGTCCTCTATGGAGCACTCACCACACTCGATGGCGCTGAGCCGGTCGGAGTCGCACTGGCCCTTCAGGGGCCGGATCGCGAAGCTGTCGATGCGCTCGTGGAGGACGAGCGAACGGGGCTCGACGCGTTCTCCGAGGTCGAGGTGCACGACTGGGAGTTCGGCGGCCGGCGCTGAAACGCACGGCACGAGCACGCGATCGCGCTGAAACGGAGCTTTGACCCCCCGCGTGATCGGCCCGAACGCCGCGGGCTCAAGCGAGGTTTAGGCGCTCCACGCCCTGGAGTCGGTCCAGGGTCGGACCGGGGTCATTCCGGATAGGCACCGTGCCGCTGTTTCGCGACGGTTGATCCGACGGCGCCGGCACCCCGCCGGCGCTCACGGAAGCCCAACGGAAAGGAACGACACGATGACCACCACCACCACCACACCGACACCCCCGGCGGACGGGCGCCGCGGGGTGGGGAAGATCCTGTCGACGGTGTTCGGCAGCGTCGGCGCGGTCGTTGCACTGGCGCTGCTCGTCGCCGCTGCCGCGCTCGGGATCGCGCACACACAGCGCGACGCGGACGGCTTCTTCACGACCTCCACAGAGCCGCACGAGACGACCTCGTACGCGCTGACGCACGAGGGCGTCCGCATCGGCGATGTCTCGGAGCTGCCCGACTGGGTCGACGACCGCTTCGGCGCCGTCCGCGTTAGCGCGACGAGTCCCGACGGCACGCCGCTGTTTGTCGGCGTCGCGCGGACGGCCGACGTCGAGCGCTATCTCGCCGGCGTCGCGCACGCGGAGGTGACGGACTTTGAGCTCGGGCCGCGCCGCACCGAGACGCGCTTTGCCGGCGGCGGCGCGCCGCGGAACGCTCCGGCCGAGGAGGCATTCTGGGCCGCCTCCGTGTCCGGCATCGGTACGCAGACGCTCGACTGGGAGCTCGACAAGGGCACATGGTCGCTCGTACTCATGAACGCCGACGGCTCGCGCGCGGTCGCCGCCGACGTCGAGCTCGGCGCCAGGGTCGGGTTCCTGTCGGTCGTCGCGCTGATCCTCCTGGTTCTCGGCGTGCTGATCGGGCTCGCGAGCGCGGCGATGATCGTGCTCGGCGTCCGGCGTCGTGGAGACGGCGGCGTCGTGGCCGGCGCCACGCCTGCGTCGCCGCGCGGCGCGTACCCGGTCGCGCTGGAGGCGCGGCTCGAGGAGCCGCTCTCCCGCTGGCGCTGGCTCGTGAAGTGGCTGCTCGCGATCCCGCACTACGTCGTGCTGGCGTTCCTGTGGGCGGCGTTCGTCGTGCTGACGGTGGTCGCGTTCTTCGGAATCCTCGTAAGCGGCCGGTACCCGCGCCCGCTCTTCGACTTCAACGTCGGCGTCCTGCGCTGGACCTGGCGCGTCGCCTACTACGCGTTCACGCTCGGCACCGACCGGTACCCGCCGTTCTCGCTCGCGCCCGAGGCCGACTACCCGGCGACGCTCGACGTCCCGTACCCGGAGCGGCTCTCGCGCCGGCTCGTGCTCGTCAAGAGCTGGCTGCTCGCGATCCCGCACCTGCTGATCGTCGGCATCTTCAGTGGGAGCGTGTTCTGGGCGTCGTCCGACTGGCCGGGGCTGACCACAATCCTCGCGCTCGTGGCCGGCGTCGTGCTCCTCTTCACCGCTCGCTACCCGCGCGACGTGTTCGACTTCCTCGTCGGCCTGAACCGCTGGACGTGGCGCGTGGTCGCGTACGTGGCGCTGATGCGCGACGAATACCCGCCGTTCCGGCTGGCGCGCTGACCGGCTCCGGGGGGATGCTCTGCCCGTGAACGCCCGCTCCCCCGGAACCCTCGAGGCCAGAGTGCTCCGCCGCAGCCGCTCCGACCGCACATTGGCCGGAGTCTGCGGCGGGCTCGCCGCCTACTTCGAGATCCACCCTGCCGTCTTCCGCGTCGCCTTCGTCGTGCTCACGCTGCTCGGCGGGGCGGGCGTGCTGATCTACCTCGCGGCCGCCGCGGTGATGCCTGCAGAGGGGCAGGTGGACTCCTTCGCGACTACCACCCTGCAGGGCGTCCGCGACCGGCGCTGGCCGCTGATCGGGCTGGCGCTCGCCGTCGTCGGCGGCGCGCTCGTGCTCTCCCGCCT
>JBKJWJ010000128.1:0-3822 GCA_046716905.1 Gaiellaceae bacterium | reverse complement strand
ACGCCGGCAGCCGCGTGGCGCAGGAAGCGCACGCCGAGCTCGAGATCCTCGACCTCGATCCGCTCGTCGGCCGAGTGGATGAGCCGGGCGGCGAGCTCCGGCTCCATCGTCCGCATCGGGAAGAAGCCGTAGGCAACGGTGCCGAAGGCCTCCCGGAGCCAATGGCTGTCCGTGAACCCGGACAGGAGCAGCGGCACCAGCTGGGCGCCCGGCTCAAACTCGGACACGAACGACTCGAAGACGTCCCAGAGCGGCGTATCCACGGCCGAGCGCGTGCCACCCTGGCCCTCGATCCACTCGAGCTCGTACTCGGCGTCGCCGAGCAGCTCACGGATCTGCACCTCGACCTCCGCCTGCGTATGCCCCGGAAGGATCCGGCAGTCGACGGTGATCTCACAGCGCGCGGGGATGACGTTTCGCTTCCGCGACGCCACGATCTCGGTCGGCGCCATCGTCGTCCCGAGGAGAGGCTCGACGATGTCGCCGGCCAGCGGGTGGACCTCCCGCGCCGCCTCGACCGCGCCCTCCGGCGCCGGCACCCTCCCGCTGATCGCCCGCATGAACGCCTCCACCTCGGGACCGACCTCCGGCTCGGGCCTGAAACGGCCCAGCCGCTCGATCAGTGGCGCGGCCTTGACGAGTGCGTTGTCGGCGATCCCGGGCCGGGACGCGTGGCCGCTGCGACCGCGCACCCGGATTCGGAACGGAGAGCTCATCTTCTCGGCCGTCGCGCAGGCGTAGAACACCCGTCCGCCGAGCACGAGCCGGTCGCCGCCGCCCTCGTTCACGCAGTACTCCGCGCGCACCGCCTCGGGATGCGCCCGGCAGAGCCATTGGAGGCCGAATCCCACTCCGACCTCCTCGTCGGCGCACGCGGCGAAGATCAGGTCGCCCCCAGGCTCAAAGCCTTCGCGCGCGAGAGACGCCATCGCCACCGCGCTCGCGACGACCTGGCCCTTCATGTCTAGCGCCCCACGGCCCCAGACCTGTCCCTCGCGAAGCTCGCCGGCCCACGGATCGAGCTCCCACTCGGCCGGGTCGGCAAGCACCGTGTCGGTGTGGGACAGGAGGATGAGACGCGGTCCGTCGCCGCGCCCCCGGATCCGCGCGACGAGGTTGGCGCGCTCGGGAACCTTCGCGAAGAGCTCTGATTCGACGCCGTGGTCGCCGAGGTACTCCCGCAGGAGCGCCGCGGCGGCCGTCTCGTTCCCCGGCGGGTTCACGGTGTCGACGCGGATCAACTCCTGGAGGAGCTCTGTCGCCTCCTGCCGCAGGGAGACGGTGGCCACTACCTGGCCACTAGCCGCGCGTTCCGGCGGTGAGGAGGTACGTCCGCGAGAAATGCAGGCCGCCGTTGACACGCGACCCTTCATGGAGCTCCACGAAGGACCGGTGAAGCTCCTCTCGCCGCTCCTCGTCCAGCGACTCGTAGACCACCTTGGTCGGCCCGTAATCACGGACGAAGAGCTCCCAGACCGCTTCGCCCGACTCCATCTCGAGCGGGCTGTCGAGCTGCTCGAACTCGAGCTCGAAGTCGTCGCCGAGCAGGTCTTGAACATGAGACTCGAGACCCCAGTCGAAGGGGCTCCCGACGCCCTCGGGTGGCGGCGGCTGGAACGGCCGCATGACACCGAAGAGCTGCGCCAGGCCCGACTCGGGTGTCCAGCAGGCCAGGGCAACCCGTCCACCGGACGCCGTGACCCGCGCCAGCTCCCGAGCGACGGCTCCGTGGTCGGGCGCGAACATGACCCCGCAGGTGGACGCCACGCGGTCGAAGCTCCCGTCGTCGAGGTCGAGAGCCTCGGCGTCTCCGACCCGGTAGTCGATCTCGAGGCCGCGCTCCTCCGCTCGCTGCTTCGCTTGCTCGATCAACCCCGGTGCAATGTCGACACCGACGACGTTTGCGCCTGCGGCTGCCGCGAGCTCGGCGGTCGCCCCCGTACCGCAGGCGAGATCGAGGAAGCGTTGATCCGCGAGGGGCTCGAGCCGGTCGATGGTCTTCCGCTGGAGGTCGACGATCGTCTCCGTGACCCCCTGGTACGGGCCTGCGCTCCAGACAGCTGCATGCTTCTGCTTCAACTCTTCGAAAGGCATGGTTCCTCCTAGGTTTCGAGCTTGGCGGCCTCGGTCAGCTCGTTCCGGACCTGCCAGAGCTCCGGGTACATCCGGTGCTTGATCAGGCCTCCGAGCAGCTCCACGGGTGTTCCCTGCGTGCCGACGACGCCGTCGCCGATCACGCGCGCCACGACGAGGTAGTGTCGCATGCGCCAGAAGGAGATGCGCTCGTCCCACTCGATCAACGCCTCCGCGAGCTGGTAGAGCTCCTCGTGCTCGCGGCCGCGCTGGTACAGCTCGCCCAGGCTGAGGCCACGCTCGTCGCGAAGCTCGTGGAACGCCTGGCCGAGCTGCGGGGAGAGGTCGCGGATCCGACGGAAGCCCGGCGAGTCGAACCCGCTTCCGTGGCCGAGGACCGGTCTGATCCAGCGGGTGTACTCCCACGGGGACATCTGCTCGAGCATGTCGAGCAGGGAGACGACGGTCTTCAGGCAGTCGTTCGCCCGGCGAAGGAGCCTCAGCGCAGCGGCCACATCTCGCTCTCCGACAAGCCGCGTGGCCTCCTCCACCTCCGACCACGCAAGCTTCAGCCACAGCTCTGACGACTGGTGCACCGTCTGGAACAAGAGCTCGTCCCGGTGCTCCCATTCCTCCGATGTCTTCTGGAGATCGAGCAGCTCGTCCGTCCGCAGATAGCGCTCGTAATCGCTTCCGCCGCGGCCCTCGAGGATGGGGGCGAACTCGTCGTCCGGCTCGCCGCTTCCGTGCCCTGGCGTCCCCTCAGTCACGTCCGTCCCGGCCACGGCGCCAGCATACTTTCCCTGCAATGAGCGACCTGTTCTCAGACGCCGCGCGCGAGCGGCTCCCCCAGGTCGCTCCGCTCGCCCTCAGGCTTCGCCCTAAGCGGCTCGACGATTACGTGGGGCAGGAGCAGATCCTGGGCGAACGCTCGGCCCTGCGGCTTGCGATCGAGCAAGACCGCGTCAGGTCGATGATCCTCTACGGCCCTCCCGGCACCGGAAAAACGACGCTCGCCCGGATCGTCGCCCACCAAACGGGCTCGACCTTCGTGGAGCTCTCGGCCGTATCCGCGACGGTCTCGCAGGTGCGTGAGGTGATTGCGAAAGCCCGCGAGGAGCTCGGCGCGCAGGGGCTCCGCACGACGCTCTTTCTCGACGAGATCCACCGGTTCAACAAGGCGCAGCAGGACGCGCTGCTGCCGGCGGTCGAGGAGGGCGTCCTCACGCTGATCGGTGCGACGACCGAGAACCCCTACTTCGAGGTCAACTCGGCCCTGCTCTCCCGCTCGCAGATCTACGAGCTCGAGTCGCTGTCGGAGGCCGAGCTCGCGCTCGTGGCTCAGCGTGGAGCCGCGGAGCTCGAGGCCGATGTCCCACAGGCAATTCTCGACCTGATCGCGCGCCGCGCCGGGGGCGATGCCCGAAACGCGCTCAACATCCTCGAGCTCGCCTGGCAGACGGCTCGAGCCGAGGGCGCGGCGCTCTCCGAGGGCCACGTCGAGGACGCGGCCCGCAAGCGCCCGCTCGTCTACGACAAGGGTGGCGACGCGCACTACGACTTCATCTCGGCATTCATCAAGTCGATGCGCGGCTCCGACCCGGATGCGGCCGTCTACTACCTCGCGGCCATGCTCGAGGGCGGCGATGACGCCCGGTTCATCGCCCGGCGGATGATCGTGCTCGCCTCCGAGGACATCGGCAACGCCGACCCGCGCGCGCTCCTCGTTGCCGTCGCCGCCGCGCACGC
>JBKJWJ010000127.1:0-3299 GCA_046716905.1 Gaiellaceae bacterium | reverse complement strand
GCGCGAGGCCCTCGTCGTAGGTGCTTTCCAGCCAGACGAGCAGCTGAGGAGCGCTGAGCACGAAGGCGCCGGCCGCAAGCCAGTCCCACCGCTGCCACAGGAGGACGGCGACGGCCGAGACCAGCGCGATCGCCATGAACACCAGTGTCGTCCCTGAGGTCTCTGCCCGGACGAGCATCGGAGAGGCGATTGCACCGAGGATTCCGAGAGCCCCGACGAGGCGGGCCTCCCAGCGAATCGCGATCGCAGTGCCGAGCGCGCCGATCACACCGGCGCACGTCAGCCCGACGAGCGGCGAGACGAGGTCGTACAGCCGTGTCGCCGCGAGGTCCGACGCATAAAGGCCGCCGAGGCCCGCAGCCACCGCAGCGAGCGATGCCTGCGTCTGCCCCTGGCGTGTGAACAGGTAGAGCCCGAGGCCGACGAGCCCGCCCGAGCCGACGAAGGCGAGCAGGACGCGAGTCGACTCGTCGATCCAGCCTCGGCGCACCGCCATTGCGACGAAGAAGACGATGCCGACGAAGACTGCGAGGCTGCCGGCCCAGGCGAGCAGCCGCCCGCCGAGGAGCTCCTCGAAGTCCACGCTTCGGCCCTGCCGGCCGGCAGGCGTCGACCCTTCCTCCGCAAGCGCAGGCGGAAGAGAAGCCTCGGGGCCGGCCGGAGGAGGCACCCGGGCCGCCACCGAACGAACCTCAGGCTTTGACTGGCGCTGCTCCAGACGGTCCAGACGCCGCTCGAGACGCTCGAGGGCGGCGGCGATCTCCGCAAATCGCTCTTCTTCGGCCCGGTCGATGACCGAACGATGTCAGGCCGAGCCTGATTTCGCCAATGCTCCTAGAGTGGCGCCCATGGCGGCCGACTGCAGGACGGACGTGCGCGTCCGCTTCGCCGAGACGGACGCCCAGGGGATCGCTCACCACGCCGCGTACCTCGTATGGTTCGAGATCGCCCGGATCGACTACCTCGCGCGCTTTGGCGGCGGTTACCCGGCCCTGCGGGCTCAGGGCATCGAGGCAACGACTGCCGAGGTGCACGTCAAGTATCGCCAGTCGGCCCAGTTCGACGACAGCATCGTCGTCCACACACGCTGCTCGGAAGTTCGCGGAGCACGGTTTCGCTTCGAGTACACGGTCGAGCGAGACGGGTCGACGATCGCCGAGGGCTGGACGGGCCACGCTTGCGTCGACGGAGAGACCATGCGCCCGACGCGGGTGCCTGCCTGGCTCGTCGAGGCGATTACGGAAGCTGAAGCGGCCGGATCGTAGGCTTGGCCGGTGGCGGTGGCGGTGGCGGAGGCTCGGCCGGCGGCGGAGGTGGAGGCGGGTTCTTCTCCTTCGGCGGAGGCGGCGGCGGCTCGGGACGCGCCTTGGTCCCGTAACGCACGACCTTCGGCTCGGCGCGGTACCACGACGCCCACGTCGTGTCGTACATGAGCTTCCCCGAGTCGTTGTAGACCCGCCGGGTCACGGCGGTCTTTCGTGCGGGCTGGCCGGTCTCCTCGACCACTTCCTCGCCCACCCACATCGCAGGATCGGGGACACGTTTGGACGTCGCCGGCCCGGTTTCCTCGAGCGGGCTCGTCTCGGTCTCGACGCGGCGGTCGACCGGAGTTCCGAAGAGCTTCACCGTGAGCGCCGAGGAGCCGACAAACGTCCGCAGCAGGAGCCACTTCCCGGTGTCGTTGAAGAACTTCAGGTCGAGATCGGGATAGTTGACCGTCGCGTCCCGCCCCTGAGGGTAGTGGGAGATGTAGAGCGCGTGGTTCGTGCGCGAGGTGATCGAGATCCCGGCGTCGAAAGCCGCGTTGAAGACGGTGGTGGAAACCTGGCACACGCCTCCGCCAATCCCGTTCTGCAGCTCGCCGTTGATGATCACCGGCGCCTCGCGGAAGCCCCGTTCGGCAGAGCGCTCGCCGGTCGTCTCGTTGAACGAAAACTCGGATCCCGGCGCGATCAGCGCGCCGTCGACGAGCTGTGAGACGAGCTGGACGTTGTGGATCCGGTTGGGATCGCCGCCGTAATAGGTGGTGTAGCCGCCCACGAGGCCGGTGATCCCCATCGCTCTCGCCTCGCGCGTGGTGCGCTCGGGTGCGACCCGCTCGACCAGGAGGCGCGCGGTTCGTTCGGCCGGCGAGAGCGCAGCGGCAAGGATCGCCTCTCGGGCAGCGTCCACGTCGAGGCCCAACCCTGCCAGCGCCGGTTTGATCGAGATGTCGTTGTCGGCGACGACGAACTCGGCGTCCCGTGGCTCTCGGTCGACTCGTCTGCGGAAGCGCGCGAAGTAGGCGTCGGCCCCAGCCCCCCCGATCGTGAGAGTGGTCGCGCCCTTCTTGGGCAGGTCGAGCAGCTTCGCGATCCGCCAGCGTGGGAGCCGCCATCTCGTCTCTCCGCGCACGAGCTGCACCGGGCCGGACACAGCCGTTTCGACCTGGGCCGCCACCGGAGCGAGCTCTACGGCGGTCACGGTCGGCAGCGTGATCCGGACGGGCAGCGCAGTCGTGTGGCGCGAGAGCGTCACCAGGGAACGGACGATCACGCGGGCTGCCGCATCGCGCTGCAGCACACGGCCGGTCGCACCGGGGACGACTTGCGGGCGAAGGCCTTTGAGGCGGACGGTGGCCTCGCGTCGCGGGCGGTCGATCCGGCTTGCGAACTGCTCGACGCGGTGCGTCAGCACTGCGTCGTACGCGCGGACGGGCGGTGTGATGTCGCCGCCGAAGAACCGCCGGCCGAGCCGCCGAAGACCACGAACGGGTGCGAATCCGTTTCCCTGGCGGCGTGCCGTCTCCACGGCTGCTCGCCAGTTCACGTCGAGGATGACCTCGTTCGGCCGGGCCTGGAACTCGCGGGGACCGGCGGTGAACGTCACCGGCGTGCGACGCAGCTCCTCGAACCGATCCGAGAGCTGCCTCACCGCCTCGTCGGCAGTCAAGCCCCCGACCGAGACACCTGCGACGGTTGCGCCCGCCGGCAGCTTCTGGGGCGAGCCCGCGAACATCAGGCCGAGCCCGAGCGTCCCCAGCACGAGCGTTCCGGTGCCCACGAGGGACCACTGCAAAGCTAGCCGCCTGCGGGCAGCCCGCTTCCGACGGAGATGTACCGCCCTCGACCCGGCCTCGGCATACACGAAGGCTCAGTCTACCCGCGAGGTTTGCTGGTCAATCCGCGTTTTTTCGAGCGGTCAGCCGTCGCGAGGGATAAAAATCTCCCTCGCGATGACCAGGCGCTGAATCTGGGACGTGCCCTCGTAGATCTGGAAAAGCTTGGCGTCCCGCATCAGCTTCTCGACCGGGTATTCCT
>JBKJWJ010000126.1:0-3748 GCA_046716905.1 Gaiellaceae bacterium | reverse complement strand
CCTCGGGCCTCGACGAGGGCCGAGCAATCCGTTGCGCCGACCTGTCCGGCGACAGCCTCTCGGAGGACGGGTGCGAGGAACGCTTGGGGCGTTTGCGCGACTGCCAGTGCGGTCCGATCGAGGGTCTCGACGACTCGGTCGGAGTCCACACGCTTGACCGTGTCAGAGATCGGGAGCACGGGTATTGCGCCGTCCCAGCCGTCGTTCAGCGCCTTGAGCAGCCGTTCGAGGACGTCCTCGGCAAGGATCGGCCGGGCGGCGTCATGCACGATCACGACAACTGCTTCCTGGGGGACGACGGCCAGCGCGGCTGCGACCGATGCGGCGCGTGACTCTCCTCCGGTCACCGCCTCGACGACCTTGCCGCAGCCCAGCTCCTCGGCGAGGAGGATCACCGGCTCCTCCCAGTCCGGCGCCGCAGCGACGACGATCGCGTCAATCCAATCGGAGGCTTCCAACCGCTCCAGGATCTCCGCCAGGAGCGGCCGGTCGCGCAGGTTCGCGAACGCCTTCGGACGGTCCAGGCCGAGTCTCTCGCCGCGGCCCGCCGCGGCGATGACGGCCCAAACGCTCATGGACGAAGCCTAGGCGGGGGCGTTAGGCGGCCACGCCGGCCTTGGCGCGCGTCTTCTTCTTCGGGGCGTCGGAGATCAGGACCTCGTCGAGCCACTCGGCCGTCTCATCCTCCTCCAAGCTCTTCGCGTACATGAGCTCACTGATGAGGATCTTCTTCGCCTTGACGAACATCTGCTTCTCGCCCGTCGAGAGACCCTTGTCGCGGTCGCGGAGGGACAGGTTCCGAACGACCTCGGCGAGCTCGAAAATGTCTCCGGTCTTCATCTTGTCGCGGTTGTGCTTGAAGCGCCGGTTCCAGTTCTTCGGCATGACCGTGCCGTCCCCGGTCAGGGCCTTGACGACCTCCTTGACCGTGTCCTCGTTGATGACCTTCCGCAGGCCGACCGCATCGGCGTTCTCGGCTGGGACGTTCACTGTCATGTCGTTGTGAAGGATCTGAATCGTGAGGTACTCACGCTTCTCTCCAAGCACCTCACGGGACTCCTTCTTCACGACGGTGCCCGCCCCGTGGTGCGGATACACCACCTTGTCGCCGACCTTGTACAAGCCCGACCTCCCCGGTTGCGCCTCGTTTACGTCAAACAGCCGACGGGTGACGAATCCGCCGGCAAGGCGCTCAACTATACCGGAAGTTGCCTGAAAAAGCCAGCTTTTCCAGGGATTTTACGCGACGGTGACCAAAATCCCTGCTAGCGGCCAGGTTCCGGCGAGCCTGTATCCGACGCCAGCCCGGCTCCGAGCGCCTTTCGAATCGAGTCCACGGCCCTGGTGTCAACGCCCGTCCGGGCTTTCGTCCCGGCGGGGACGACGACGGTGCGGAGGCCGAGCTTTGCGCACTCCTCGAGTCGGCGATCCGCCTGAGAGGCCGGCCGAAGCCTCCCGGTCAGCCCGATCTCGCCGAAGGCCGCCAGGCCCGCCGGCACGACCGAGCCTCGCGCCGCGGAGGCGATTGCAAGCGCGATGCCGAGATCGGCTCCGGGCTCGTCGATTCGGACTCCCCCGGCGACGTTCACGAAGACGTCGGCCTGCCCTAGCGCGAGGCCCGCGTGGCGCGAGAGCACGGCGACGATCATCGAGAGCCGCTTGGGATCCACTCCTGTCGCGACGCGACGGGGCATCGCCAGGTCGGTGGGTGAGACGAGCGACTGGATCTCGAGCAGCAGCGGCCGTGTGCCTTCGAGCGCGCATGTGACTGCCGATCCGACCTCCTCCTCGCGCGCGCCGCCGAAGATCTGGGAGGGGTCGGGCACGCCCACGAGGCCGGCGCCGGTCATCTCGAAGATCCCGAGCTCGTTCGTCGATCCGAAGCGGTTCTTGGCCGCGCGAAGCACACGGTGGGCGTGGTACCGGTCGCCCTCGAACTGCAGGACGCAGTCGACGAGATGCTCGAGCACCCGCGGCCCTGCGACCGCACCGTCCTTTGTCACATGGCCGACCAGGAAGAGCGCGACGCCGGACTCCTTGCCGACGCGCAGGAGCCGGGCGGCGGCTTCACGCACCTGTGAGACCGAGCCCGGAGCCGAGCCGACATCGCTCGAGTAGAGCGTCTGTATCGAGTCGATCACGCACACAGCCGGCGGGTCACGCTCGAGCGTCGCGCAGATCGAATCGAGGTCGGTCTCGGCGAGGATCTCGACACGCTCCGCACCTCCCAGCCGTGCAGCACGCAGTTTCACCTGCGCGGCCGACTCCTCACCGGTGACGAGCAGCGCGCGCCGTTCGCGGGAGATCGCCGCAAGCGCCATCAGGAGCAACGTCGACTTCCCGACACCGGGCTCGCCGCCAACGAGCACGAGCGACGCAGGCACCAGCCCTCCGCCGAGGACGCGGTCGAGCTCCGCGACGCCGGTCGGGATCCGCGCCGCCTCCTCGACCTCGACGTCGACGAGCCGCAGGACGGGCCGAGCGGTGCCCTTGCCTGCAGCCGAAACCGGCGCGTCCTCGGCCAGAGTGCCGAAGCTCCCACAACCCGGGCAGCGTCCGAGCCAGCGGCCGGTCGACCGACCGCACTCGCTACACGCGTATTTGATCGCCGGAGCAGCCATGAGAACCGAGTCTAGGTCCGAAGGCGGACGCGGACCGGCCGATTCCCACGCGGAACTGTCACGGACGCCGAACGACTGTGCACCAACCCGTGTAGAGGTCGATACGCCGCATGGCTGCCGTCCTGCTGATGATCGTCGGGCGGCTAGGTCCGGACGACGACGCTGCCGACGATCTTGTCGTGCAGTGCCTGGTTCTTCGTATCCCAGAGCGGCCACAGGTAGTCGAGGATCAGCGGGATCACGACGATCCCGAACACGAAGGTGATCGCGTATCGCCCGAATGCGCGGCCATAACCGATCGACCCTCCCGTCCGATCCTGTGCGACCCGGATCCCGAGGGCCTTCTTGCCAGGTGTTTGACCGTTCTCGCGCCCGTGGAAGTACGTGAAGTAGAAGAACGGCACCACGCCCGTGAGCACGTACGCGAGCCCGATTGCCCCGATCGCCGCATCCTCGTCGTCGCCGCCGACGGCAAACCCGATCGCGAAGGCAATCACGAGGAGCGGAACGAGGATGATCAACGTGTCGAGCAGATAAGCGCCGAAACGGCGGCCCCAGCTCGCAAGGTCGTGAGTTGTGCCAGCCGGCCCTTCGGCAGCCTCCCGCTCGGCGGCTTCGCTCGGATACGACGGAAGATCGCTCACGGCGCGGTATCTAAGCAGGCTCCGCCGAATCCCGCCTGGCCGCCGACGCGAGCAGCAACCCGCCGAGGATCGCTGCCACGCCGGCGAGTTGCAGGGGCGACGGATCCTCGTCCAGGAGCACCGCCGCGAAGAGCACCGAGCAGACCGGCTGAAGCGTCAGGAGGACGGACGTGACGACCGCGGGAAGGCGCGGGAGCGACAGCGTGATCAAGAGCCAGCCGAAGACCTGGGACGAGAGAGCGAGCACGAGCAGCCAGAGATGCGCCGAGAGCGGCGGGAGAAAGTCGAGCTCGCCGAGCGCGAGCCCCGCCGGGATCGTGAAGAGCGCACAGGCGAGGGTCGCGTCCGACAAAGGGCCGGCGACGCGACGCAGATCGCTCGCGCCGTGCCGGAGCGCGAGCAGGAACCCCGTATAGGCGACGCCCGTCATCAGGCCGAACAGGACTCCCAGCTCGGGATCGTCGCCATAGGCACCCGCCTCGA
>JBKJWJ010000125.1:0-6004 GCA_046716905.1 Gaiellaceae bacterium | reverse complement strand
ACTGGTTCTGGCCCGCGGCGATCGAGGACATGGGCCTCGAGTTCTCGACCCCGTGGGAGCAGGTGTCCGATCTCTCTCGCGGGCCCGAGTGGGCGACGTGGTTCGTCGGCGGCAAGCTCAACATCGCGTGGAACTGCGTCCACCGGTGGGCCAAGCGCCGGCCCGACGCGATCGCCGCCGTCTCGCTCGGCGAGGGTGGCGAGCGGCGCGAGCTGACCTGGGCGGCGATGTCGGATGAGGTCACGCGGCTGGCCGAGGCGCTGGTTCGGCTCGGTGTCGAGGCGGGCGACCGCGTGGCGCTCTTCCTCCCGATGTCACAGGAGGTCGCGGTCGCCTCGCACGCTTGCGCCCACATCGGAGCGATCCAGGTCCCGATCTTCTCCGGCTTCGCCGCGCCGGCAGTCGCTCAGCGGCTCCAGGCATCCGAGGCGAAGGTGGCGATCACGACCCGGGCGTCGCTCCGCCGCGGACGCGAAGTGCCGATGCTGGAGATCCTGGAAGAGGCCCGCACGGAGTCGCCGACGCTCGAGCACATCGTCGTAGCGCCGTGGGACGAGCTCCTCGCGGACTCGCCGGGCGAACTGCCGCCGGCCGACCTCGACTCCGAGACTCCGTACCTCCTCACCTACACGTCGGGAACGACCGGACTGCCGAAGGGCGTCGTACACGTCCAGGGCGGATTCCTCGTCTCGATCGCGCGGGAGGTCTGCTACCAGGCTGACGCCGGGCCCGATGACGTCATTCACTTCGCGACGGACATGGGCTGGATCATGGGCCCGTGGACGGTCGTGGGCGGCCAGGCGATGGGGTCGACGCTCGTCTTCGCGGAGGGCGCTCCGGACTGGCCGCAAGATCGGCTCTGGACCCTGATCGAGCAGGAGCGAGTCTCGATTCTCGGACTCTCGCCGACGCTCGTCCGCGCCCTCATCCCGCACGGCGAGCCGACCGCGGATCTCTTGTCACTCCGGGTCATGGTCACGACGGGTGAGCCGTGGAACCCGGAGCCGTACCGGTGGCTCTTCGAGCAGGTCGGCGGAGGCCGCGCGCCGATCATCAACTGCTCTGGCGGGACCGAGGTCGGCGCCTGTTTCCTCTCGCCGACGCCGGCGATCCCGATCAAAGCGTGCTCGCTGGGCGGACCGGCGCTCGGGATGGCGATGGACGTCGTGGACGGCGAAGGCCACTCCCTGGTTGCCTCAGGCGAGGTGGGCGAGCTCGTGTGCCGCAAGCCCTTCCCCGGAATGACGCGGGGCTTCTGGCGCGACCCTGAGCGCTACCTCGACTCCTACTGGCGCCGGTTCCCCGGGGTCTGGACTCACGGAGACTGGGCGTCGGTGGACGAGGACGGCTACTGGTTCCTGCACGGCCGCTCCGACGACACCCTGAACATCGCGGGCAAGCGGGTCGGGCCTGCGGAGCTCGAATCGGCGGCGGTCGACCACCCATCCGTGCTCGAGGCGGCGGCGGTCGGGATCCCACACGAGGTCAAGGGCGAAGTCGCCTGGATCTTCTGCATCGCCGCTCCCGGCGTGGACGCCGGCGAGGAACTCGCGGCCGAGGTCGGCGAGCTCGTCTCGAGGGATCTCGGCAAGGCCTTTCGGCCCGCCCGCGTCGTCTTCGTCAAGGCGCTCCCGAAGACCCGGAGCGCGAAGATCATGCGCCGGGCGATTCGCGCCAAGGCGGTCGGGGCGGATCTCGGGGATCTCTCGTCGCTCGAGAACCCCGAGGCGCTCGACGAGATCGGGCAGGCGATCTAGTCGGTCGGCGGTGATGGGGCGGCGTCGTCGCCCTGCTTGAGCAGCCGTGTGAACTTCGGATAGGAGCCGGCTTTTCCGACGGTCACCAGCGTGTCGTCCTTCAGGATCACGTCGGTCGGAAGAGCGCCGGTAACCGGCTCGGGCTCGCGGAGGATCGCGATCACGGTGATCCCTGCCTTCGCACGGAAGCCGGCCTCGGCGAGGGTCTTTCCGATCCAGGGGCTCGAGTCCGGAACCGCAATCCATTCGATCAGGAGCTCGCCGAGCGCCATCTCGAGCTCCTCGACGATCTTCGGCCGCTCGTAGGCGCCGCCCAGGACAGCGCCGAGCTGACGGGCCTCGTCGTCGTCGAGCGTGATGACCGAGCGCGGCTCCTCGTCCGAGCCGGAGCGGAAGTGGTACAGCTCGCGCTTCCCGTCGTTATGCAGGATGACGGCGAGGCGGCAGCCCTCGCCGGTCCGGATCGTGAACTTCGTCCCGATGCCGGGGAGGCGGGTTTCCTGGAGTTCCGTGGACACTGCTTTAGCTCCCTTCGGCCAGTGTAGGCGGCGGGAATAGGCGTCGGCCGAGGATCTTGGACTCCTTCATCAGGATCAGACCGATGGTCGCCGTGATCAGGACGTAGAGCCCGGCGAACGCCACGAGCTTGCGCTGCTGGCTCGCGAGCAGCTCGCTGTTCTCCGAAGCGACCTGCGCGAGGATGATCGTGAACTCGCCGTGCGCGATCAGCGCCGCGCCGGCGTTCAGGCTCTGCCGTGGGGAGAAGCCGCCGAGCCGGCCGGCCGCATAACCGCTGGAGAGCTTTCCGACGATGGCCACGGCCACGGCGAGGGTCAGGATCCACCAGACCGCGCCGAACTGCGAGATGTCGATCGAGAGGCCGAACACGAAGAAGAAGAGCGCCGCAAAGACGTCTCGGAAGCTGAAGAACCGCTCCTCGATCTCCTCCCGGATGGACGTCTCCGACAGGACGATCCCGGCCATCAAAGCGCCGATCGCCTGGGAGAGGCCGAGCTCGGCGGCGACGGCGGACATTCCGAAGACGAACCCGACGACGGCGAGGAGGAAGATCTCCCGTGGCAGCCAGTCGAGGAAGCGGTCGAGAGCGGGCGCGAGCCACTTCGAGAGCGCGAGCCCGATCGCGATGAAGGCGATCGCCTTCCCGACAATCGTGAGCGGCGTCGCGGCGGATCCGCCGCCGCCGCCCGCGAAGCCAAGGACCAGGGCGATCGCGATGTCCTCGGCCACGAGGATCGCGAGGATGAGGTCGGTCTCGTCGTCGGCGAGACGCCGGAAGTCGATCAGGCCCTTGACGGTGATCGCGCTCGAGGAGACGTAGATCGCGGCAGCCAGTATGAGCGCGGCGAAGCTGAAGCCAAAGGCCGCAACGCCGACCAGCAGGCCGAGGCCCGCGTTGAGCACGAGGTCGATCGCACCTCCGACGAAGACATGCCTCCTGCTCCGGGCCAGGCGGCCGAGCGTGAACTCGAGCCCGAGGAAGAAGAGCAGGAAGATGAGCCCGATCTCGGCGACGAAGTCCGTGACCTCCGACGGGCTGATCAGCGAGAACAGATGGGGCTCGTTCGGGCCGAGTAGCAGGCCTGCCAGCAGGTAGGCGGGGATCGCGGAGAGCCCGAAGCGGCTGGCGGCGAGGCCGAGAGCACCGAGCAACCCGGCGGTCACGGCGAGCTCGGCGAGCGTCACGCTTTGACCCTACCCCGGCGTGCGAGACTTCTTTCCGTGGCGGATCGAATGGACGGTCAGGTCGCGCTCGTCACGGGCGGAGGGCGAGGGATCGGCGCGGGAATCGCACGCGAGCTCGCCGACTCCGGGATGAAGGTCGCCGTCTCGGCCCGGACGAAAGATCAGATCGAGGACGTCGCAGGCGAGGTCGGTGGCCTCGCCGTCGTCGCCGATGTCTCGAAGCAGGCGGACGTCCAGCGGATGGTCACGGAGGTTGAGGAGAAGCTCGGCCCGATCGACCTGCTCGTGAACAACGCGGGGGTCGCGGACTGGGAGCAAGGACCGATCTGGGAGACCGACGCCGACCGCTGGTGGCAGGTGTTCGAGATCAACATGCGTGGTGTCTTTCTGGGCAGCCGCGCGGTTGCCGGCGGCATGGCTGCCCGCGGCGGAGGTCGGATCGTGAACATGGCGAGCGGAGCCGCTCACCTTCCGATCGGTAACCCGCAATCCGGAAGCAGTTACGCGCCGAGCAAGGCCGCCGTACATCGATTCAGCGAAGTGCTGGCGACTCAACTCCGGCCGCACGGGATCTTCGTCTTCTCCATGAGCCCCGGGCTCGTGAAGACCGCGATGACCGCGGACGCCTTCTCGGGCGACGCTCCTTGGACGCCGCCGGAGCTCGCACCGCGGCTCGTCCGGGCCTTTGCTTCAGGACGACTCGACAAGCTCGCGGGCCGCTACATCCACGCCGAGCACGACCAGGATCTCGAGGATCTCGAGCGCCGGGCGGAAGAGATCGTCGAGAAGGACTTGAACGCGATCCGCCTCCAGCGCTAGTCCTTCGGGACGATCCAGGTGGCTCGAGCGGCGCCGATCACGCGCCCGTCTTCGCCGTACAGCGCCGTGCCGGCGTAGAGCTTCCGTCCGTCCTCGCCGAGCGGCCAGGCGAGGACGACGCAGCGCTCGCCGGCATGCGGAAGGTGGTCGATCCTCGCCGCCAGGCGGCCGAGGACGGGCATCCCCCGCTCACCCTCGTGGACCGCATAAGCGCCGGGGCAGTCGAGCGCGGCCCAGACGAACTCCGGCGCGACGTGAGCCGGCTGCGGAGTCCATGTTGCGGCGACGAGGTCTCTGCCGTCGACCGGTCCCGCATAGATGCCCAGCCCATCGTTGCGAGACCAGCCGCAGACGAAGCACTCCGGGAAGGTGCTCTCCTTGTCGCCCTCGGGCAGGGCCGCCCCAGCAGCCTCGTCGAACGGGATCGGGTCAGGGAGCTCGATGTCCACCTCCGCCGGCTCCGCCTCGGCCACGAGCGCGTCGCCATCTCGAAGCTCGATCCGACGCCGCCCGTCCTCCCAGTCGACCTCGAGCGGGCGCTCGAGCGGGGGTGGCCGCCTCAGCGTCACCTCGGCGGGCCCGTGGAGAAGCGACGCGAGAACACCGCACGTGTAGCCGCCGTTCGCAGAGCCGGTCGGACCGCGAAAATGCCTGTCGATGACCAGTTCCATCGACGGTAGACTATGTTTTCGACTGTGAGGCGAAAACTATGAGGCTCGCACTCGCCCAGATCAACTCGACCGTCGGAGACCTCGACGGAAACGTCGCGAGGATCGTGGGCCGGCTGCGCGAGGCCCGCAACGCCGGTGCGGATCTCGTCCTCTTTCCGGAGCTTGCAGTTACCGGCTATCCCCCCGAGGATTTGCTCTTCCGCCCCGGCTTCTTGCGCGAGGCGCGCCGGGCCGTCGAGCAGGTGGCCGCCGAGGCGACAGGGATCTCCGCCCTCGTCGGCGTCCCGTGGCTGGATCGCGACCTCTACAACGGCTGCGCGATCTGTGCGGACGGCGAAGTGAAAGCGGTGTATCCGAAGCGCTTCCTGCCGAACTACGGCGTCTTCGACGAGCTCCGCTACTTCCAACCGGGTCGAGAGTTGTTCCTGCTCAGTGTGGGCGAGGCCCTGATCGGCCCGACGGTCTGCGAGGACATCTGGCAGGCGGGCCCACCGGCGACCGCTCTCGCGCTCGCCGGTGCCCATGTGATAGCCAACATATCCGCCACGCCGTTCCACGTCGGCAAGGGGCTCGAGCGGGAGGAGATGCTGATTACCCGCGCCCGGGACAACTCCTGCTGGGTGGCGCTCGTCAACGCCGTCGGCGGGCAGGACGAGCTGATCTTCGACGGGCACAGCGTCGTGATCGACGAGGAAGGCGAGGTCGTCGCGCGAGCGCCGTCCTTCGAGGAGGCGTTGCTCGTCGTCGACATCGACGTCTCGACCGCGATCGCCCGGCGGCTCGTCGACGCCAGCCGGCGGACACTGGCCAGCGAGCGTGAGATCCCGGACCCGCCTGTGGTCGACCTCGGCGAGCCACGCGAGCAGCAGTGGCCTGTCAAGCCCTATGTCGCCGAGCCGCTCGGCGACCTGGAGCAGATGCGCCGTGCGCTCGAGCTCGGTCTCCACGACTACGTCGAGAAGAACACCTTCGACGACGTCGTCCTCGGGGTGTCCGGAGGGATCGACTCGGCCCTGACCGCGGCTCTGGCCGTCGAGGCGCTCGGCCCGGAGC
>JBKJWJ010000124.1:0-2579 GCA_046716905.1 Gaiellaceae bacterium | reverse complement strand
GCTTGACTGGGCCGGATGGGCCGCCGTCGACAACCTCAACCGGATCTTCAACGACGAGCCGACGGTCGAGGACGACGGTATTCCCCTGCGTTTGATCACCAAGGACAATGTCGAGGACTTCAAGACGAACAGCTATGGAACTGTCGACTTTGCCGCGAAGTACGCGGAGCTCTGGAAGACAGGCAAGACGGACACGGCGCCGACGGCGGGCTAACCGATCGGAGACGCGAGAGCCGGGGGCGAGGAGACTGGTGACTGAACCCGCTGACACCACGCCGGCTCTCGCGGTTCGGCGACTGTCGAAGACGTTCGCCGGCGTTCGGGCCCTCGACAACGTGACCATCGAGTTTCGACGGGGGGCCGTCACGGCCCTCCTCGGTCCCAACGGGTGCGGCAAGTCGACGCTCATCAAGGTCCTCGCCGGATTCCACGAGCCGGACGGCGGGGCTGAAATCGAGCTTGCCGGCGGGGGTCTGCTCCCCGTGCCGGTCGATCCACGAGAGGCGTACCGCCGCGGGCTGCGGTTCGTGCACCAGGACCTTGGACTGGTCGCCGACATGAGCATCGCGGACAACCTGGCGTTCGCCCACGCCTATGGAGGCCGGCTGGTCGTCGGCCCGGTCCGCCCACGCATGCTTCGGCGCCGTGCACGCGAGGCGCTGGATCTCTTCGGGCTGGACAACGACCCCGACGCGCCTGTCGGAGACGCGAGCCGAACTGACCAGATCATGGTCGCGATCGCGCGTGCTTTCCAGGAATCACACGGATCGCGGAGCGAGCAGATCGTCATCCTCGATGAGCCGACGGCGTCCTTGCCTGCGCAGTCGGTCGACCGCGTCCTCGCCGCGGTGGATCAGATCCGGCGGTCCGGCGGCACGGTGATCTACGTGACGCATCGCATCGACGAGGTCCTGCGAATTGCCGACGGCGTCGTCGTCCTTCGCGACGGCGTCGTGGTGGCTCAGCGTGAACTGGGCGACCTGGACGCGGCGACGCTAGCGGAGGTGATCATCGGGGCTCGAGCCAAACGGCCACCCTCGGAGCGTGTCGCGGCTCTCGCGCAGACTGTTCTCACGGCGTCCGGGCTCTACGGCAACCGGCTTCACGACGTCAGCTTCAATCTGCGCGCGGGCGAGATTCTCGGGGTCGCCGGGCTGGGCGGGTGCGGCCGGAGCGAGCTGGCGAGGATCGTCGCGGGTGCGCAGCAGCCGGAGTCGGGAGAGCTGATCGTCGACGGCGAGACAGTGCACTTTCAGTCGCCCGCAGACGCGATCGAGCGCGGCGTCGTGTTCGTGCCACCCGAGCGAACCCGCTACGGCTGCATCCCGGATCTCTCCGTCCGTCAGAACGTGTCGCTCAGCGATCTTTCGCCGTTCTGGAGTCGCGGCGTCCTTCGCCAGCACCACGAGCGCAGCACTGTTGCGCGCCTGCTGGAGGACTTCGACGTCCGGCCGCGGCAGACGGAACGGCGCATGCGATACCTGAGCGGAGGGAACCAGCAGAAGGCGGTGCTCGCGAAGTTCGCGCGCCTCGAGCCGAAAATCATCGTCGTCGACGAGCCTACGCAGGGCGTCGACGTCGCGGGCAAGCAGGAAATCGGGAGAGTCATGCGCGAGCTGGTCTCGGACGGATGTGCCGTTCTCCTCGCGTCGAGCGACTTCGATGAGATCGCGGAGCTCTGCGACCGCGTGATGGTTCTCGATCGCGGAGCCGTGCTCGGTGTCTACGACCGCGGCGCCGTGCACGAGGAGACAATCGCCCTGATGGGGAGCCAGGCGGAAGACGCAGTGGTCGCATGAGCGACGAAGTCGGTCAGCAGCTGCCCGGGTCGCCGGCAGAGGTCGGCTCAACGCCAGATCCGCCGGTAGTCCAGAGCGCGTCAGCTTCCCGGTGGCGCACGGTGGGCGCAAGGCTTGCGTCCGATTTCGGTGTTGTTGTGTTCCTCCTCCTTCTCATCGCTGCGTTCAGCATCTGGCTTCCCGACCGGTTCCCGACGCTCTCCAACGCACAGACGATCCTCGGCAGCCAGGCCGTTCCTGCACTCCTGGCCCTTGCCGTCATCCTGCCGCTCGTCGCCGGCGAGTTCGATCTCTCCGTCGCCGCAACGCTGGGCATCAGTTCGGTCTTCACCGCGTACGCGACCTCCGAGGGGATGGCGGTGGGGCTCGTGTTCGTGCTGGCGCTCCTGATCGGGTGCGCGATCGGTGCACTCAACGGCTTCCTTGTGACCGTAATCGGCGTCAGCGCATTCATTGGGACGCTCGGGGTGGCGACGATCTTGAGCGGCGGAAACCTGCTCATCTCGGACGGGTTGGTGATCTACGAAGGCATCGGCGAGTCGCTGACTCAGATTGCGGGCACCGAAGTGCTCGGCCTGCCGCTCGTCGTCTTCTATGCGCTGGGCGTCGCGCTGACGCTCTGGTACTTCCTGGAGTGGACACCGTTTGGGCGTTACCTCCAGGCGACGGGCAAGGGCCGTGAGGCTGCGCGGCTCACCGGCGTTCGCACCGACCGCTGGCTGTTTCTCTCATTCGTCCTGGCGGGGTTGATCGCTGCGTTCGCGGGATTCATGCAGGCGT
>JBKJWJ010000123.1:0-4643 GCA_046716905.1 Gaiellaceae bacterium | reverse complement strand
TTGCGCACATCAAGGCGGGCCTCCAGGACAAGCTCTACCTCGGCAACCTCGACGCCAAGCGAGACTGGGGGTTTGCCGGCGACTACGTCGACGCGATGTGGCGGATGCTCCAGCAGGATGAGCCGGGGGACTACGTGGTCGCGACGGGGGAGACGCACTCGGTGCGCGAGTTCGCGGAGATCGCGTTCGGCCAGGCCGGTCTCGACTGGGAGCGTTATGTGAAGACCGACTCCGAGTTCTTGCGCCCGGCCGAGGTCGACCAGCTGGTCGGCGACGCGGCGAAGGCGAAGCGCGACCTCGGGTGGGAGCCGAAGCACACTTTCGCCCAGCTCGTCGAGATGATGGTCGACGCCGATCTCACGCGGCTCTCGGCAGCGGGGGCGATCGCTCCCTCCGCTTCCTCCTGAGGCGGTGGTGGCGCTCGAGTGGCCCAAGGACGGCCTCGAGAGTGTCGGAGTCTGCCCGGCTTGCGGCGATCACAGACGAACCCTTCGGTACACGGAACTCGCGGACCGAGTCTTTTTCTCCGCACCTGGCAAGTGGAACCTGTATGCATGCGAGCGTTGCGGCGCCCTGTTCCTCGATCCACGACCTACGGAGGCGACGCTCGGTCTTGCGTACAGGTCTTACTACACCCACGAAGAAGCGCCGACGCCCGGTGGGCTCCGGGGGTTTCTCGACCGACTCCTCCCTGGGGGCACTCCGGCGGCGAACGGGATCGTCCGCGATTTAGCGCTCCCACCCGGAGCGCGGTGTCTCGACGTGGGCTGCGGTGACGGCAGAATCCTTCGGCAGTTGCGCGCTGCAGGCTGGGACGCGCAGGGAATCGATCCCGATCCGGTCGCTGTCGCCTCGGCCCGCGACGCAGGGCTTTCGGTCTTCGAAGGCACCCTTGACCGGGTCACTTTCGAGCCGTGCTCCTTCAATGCGGTGATTTTGAACCACGTCGCCGAGCACCTTCATCATCCGGCCGAGACGCTTCTCACCTGTAGGGAGTTGCTGCAACCTGGCGGACGTCTTTGGCTTGCGACGCCGAATCTCGGCTCGTCTGGGCACAGCCGCTTCGGCCGCAACTGGCTTCATCTCGATCCACCGCGTCATCTCGTCTTGTTCACTCGTGGCTCGCTCTCTTCGCTCGTGCAGTCGGTCGGTTTCAGCGTCCTTCGTTTTCGCTCATCCCGCACGGCGACGCTCGTCTATCCGGCGAGCAGGGCGATCGACCTGGGGGAGAAACCAATGGAATTCGTACCTCCGCGCACACGCGTGCTCCATGCGCGGCTCGTCGATCTACTCAGCTACCTCCGGCCGCGGAAAGCCGAAGAGCTCGTGCTGATAGCAGAGCGCGACTAAGGAACCCTCGGCCGAAAAACGACACGAAAAGCTTGTCGCAGGACGCCGCTGACGCCGTGCCGGAGTGCGACGCTGCGCGTCGCGAGCCCGAGGTAACGCAACACCATGAGACCGACACTGCGGTCCGCACGTACCCGCTCTCCCGACTGGGCCACGAGTCGGTGGAGAGGTTCGGCGACCGCGGGCCAGGTATACGCGGCGCTCGTCTGCCTCACGAGCTCACGCACCCGTTCGTACTCGGCGGAGTCGTTCAGGAGCTCCTCAATCGCGGCCACCCAGGCGTCGACGTCTCCGATCCCGACCGACCGGCCAAGATTTCGGTCAGCGACGAGCTCGGCGAGCACGTCCCCGGTGCTGGTGACGATAGGCAGCTCGGCCCAGAGGTAGTCGAGCACCCGTGTGCGGAAGGCATACCGCGTCTCGACGCTGTCGAAATGGGCCGAGACGCCGAGGTCGGCCTCCAGGAGGTAGTCGGCCCTTTCCGCGTAGGGCACCCAGCCGAAGTTGAAGAAGACGGCCCGGTCGAGCACCTCTATCTCTCTCGCGAGCTCTACCGCCCGATCCACCATCGCCATCTCCGGCGTCTCGGGGCTCGGATGACGGACCCCGAGAAAATAGAGCTTCACGTCGTCACGCCGCTCGGCGAGCCGGGTGACGGCGCGAATGAGGGTCAGGGGGTCGAACCAGTTCCAGATACCGCCGCCCCAGAGGAGCACGCGGTCCTCGGAGCCGATCCCGGGAACGATCCCCTTGAGGACGGATCGCGTCTTCCGGGGCGGCTCCGCAGAGAGGCCAAACGGCACGATGTCGACGAGCTCGCGCAACGTTGCATCACGCCTGTACGAATCAGAGTCGATTCGTCCAAAGGCGCCCAGCATGCCCAGCCAGAAGTCCCGTTGGCGCTCGCTTGCACAGACGAACGCGTTCCCCGTCGCGATCGCGATCTCTTGGAGCAGCGCGTTCGCCCGGTACTCGACCTCCTGGTAGGGGTGGGAGCCCTCCCATTCGGCGAAGAAGCCAAGATTCTCGACCAGGTACGGGTCGTACAGGTCGTAGATGACTCGGACGCGGGAGCGTGCGAGCGACCACATAGTCCAGGGCCGCAAGGTCTGGGCGACGACGGTGTCGAAGGTCTCGGCGAAGCGGCGAAATGCGCGAGGCCCGAATCCTTCGGCGCTGACGAGCTTCACCCGTTCAATCTCCAGGCCGCCTGGCCCGGGTGTCATCAGCGTGACGTCGAACCGGCGACTGAGCTCTAGAGCCAGGTTGTAGTAGCGGATGGCCGGCCCGGCCATGCGCTCGCCGATGCGGTCGTTGGACACTAGGAGCACGCGTGTCATGGCCGGCGTAACAGCTCTCTGAGCTGGAGCTCCCGGTCGACTCGGAGTAGGAGGAGTATGACGGCGTAGAGGCCGGTTCCGAGGACGAGGCTTGCGGCGAGGGGGAGAGGGAGGAGCAAGAGGACGCCGGCGACCGCGACTCCCGCGACCGCAAGCCGCACGGGCACGCGGCCGGACGGTGAGAAGCCGGAGTAGCGCCAGACGAGGAACACTGCCGCGCCCAGCGTGACGAGCTGAGATCCGGTGGCGATGGTGGCCGCCGCGTTGTAGCTGAATCTCGGGATGAAGACGAGATTCAGGGCGATGTTCAGCACGAGGGCGACCGCTGTGATCACGAGAACCTTCGCCTGGCGGTCCAGCGCGACGAGCGCGTAGATGAAGAGGCTGTTCACGAAGGAGAGCCCCGACCCCACGATCAGGATCCGGAGCGGGAGCGCCGATCGCTCGAACGACTCGCCGCTGACCAGGCGGATCATCTCCGGCGCGAGGACGAGCGTCAAGGAGACGATCAGGACGGCCGCCGTGAGCAGAACGTCCATCGACCGCTGCAAGAGGCCCGTGAACTCGGTGAGGCCTGCGACGCTGATCGCCGCCGCGGAGAGCAGCGGGAAGACGGGGGCGAGGAAGAACGTCGGAAAGCTCACCGACATCTCGTAGAAGCGGTAAGCGACCCCGTAGATGCCGACGTCCTCGGATTGCTTGAGGAGCGACAGCAGGAGCGCGTCGGCTCGAAAATAGATCGTTCCGACGACGACGGCCAGGCCCAGCGGGAGGGAGAGGCGGAGCAGCCTGCCCCAGACTTCGAAGTCGAATGCGAGCGACGTTCGCACTAAGCGACGCACCAGAAGGGTGACAAGCATGGCGAAGAGGACGCTTCCGAGGACCGTCGCGAGCACGAGCGCGTAGAAGCTCTGCTCGGTCAAGACGAGCACAACGAGCAGGCCGGCCCCTGACGCTTGGGCGGCGACCTCTGCCGCGGCAACGCGATCCATCTTCAACCGCGCTTGGAATACGGCGATGAACGTGTTCGACACGGAGATGGCGAGGATTGTCGGAAGCGCGAGCAGGATTCCCTTCCGGACGCGGTCCTCGTCCGCAGCCCCGTACACGAGGAAGGCGCTGCCAGCAGCCAGCAGGGTCACGGGGACTGCCAGGGCCAGGCGAAGGCCGAGCGCTTGCGCGACGAGGTCGTCCGCTCGCTCCACGCGTGGGATCTCCCGGGCGAGCATGGTCGGGATCCCCCAGTCGAAGAGCGCGGCGAAGAACAGGACGTAGACGCTGACGATGATGTAGTCGCCGTAGCCCGCGACACCGAGGTACCGCGTCAGTAGCCCAGTGGTGACGATCGCGAGACCAAGCACGACCGCCCGCGCGAAGGTCTGGGCAATCGTGTTCCAGGCAACCTGACGTGCGACGGTCATCATTCGGGGTGAGGCGACCTAGGAGGCGTTGATGGCGATCATGAAACCGTTGCCGACCTTGTCGTCGGGGTCGAGGCGGTCGATGACCTCGAACCCGAAGTGATCGCACATCGCCAGGAACGTCTCCAGATTCCAGACGGTCCAGTGCTCGTCGCCGTCCGCGTCGAAGTTCGTTTCGTGACGCCGTGCGAGCTCGTCCAGCGGCGTCAGGTCGCGATCGTGATCGAAGGTTCGGTCCCGGTGCGGGACGACGAGGACCACGTACCTGCGGGCGACCCGGACCCACTCTTTGATCGCCCGGATCGGATCGGGGAAGTGCTCGACCACATGTGAGGCGAGAACAAAATCGACGGCGTCGTCCTGGAACGGGAGTGCATCTCCGGGCGCGACGAGATCAACCGCTCGTTTGCGCCCGCAAAGGTCCCACTCCGCTTCCTTGTAGGTGGTATCCATTGCCGAGTAGCGGTCGATGTTCAGAGCATCGACGCCGTAGTCGTTGTGAGCGCCGGCCCCGATCTCGATGCCTTTGAGC
>JBKJWJ010000122.1:0-6660 GCA_046716905.1 Gaiellaceae bacterium | reverse complement strand
CGTCCAGACGAAGAACGCGAGGTCCCACCAGATGTAGCGGCGGACGAGATAGACGTTCCGCTCGAAGACGCCCGAAAGCCCGATCAGCTCATGGCGTAGAACTGCTGCTGCGCCTGGCATTACTCGTCCTCCTCTGCTGGTTCGTCTTCGAAGGCCTTGCCGGTCGCCGCGAAAAATGCGGCCTCGAGGGTCGCCGCCCCGTACTTCGCCTTCAGCTCCGCGGCCGGAGCGAGCTCGATCAGCTTGCCGCGGTCGAGGATCCCAACCCTGTCCGCCAGCTCCTCGGCCTCGACGAGGTCATGGGTGCAGAGCAGCACGGTCGCGTCGTGGACCTCTCGAATCTCGCGGATGAACGTCTGGACTTCGAGCTTCGAGCGCGGGTCGAGCCCGGTGGTCGGCTCGTCGAGGAGAAGGAGGATCGGAGCTGTCAGGAGCGCCCTGGCCAGGGCGACCTTCTGCTGCATGCCTCGGGACATGTCTTCGAGCGGCTCCCCCATGCGCTCCCGAGGGAAGCCGACCCGCCCGAGAATCTCCGGGATCCGCTCGCGCGTCTCGCGGATCGGCATGCCGTAGAAGCGCGCCGCGTAGCTGAGGTTCTCGACCGCGGACATCTTCTTGAAGAACGAGGCTTCCACGGACACGCGGTTGATCAGCCGGCGTACCGCTCTCGTCTCCTTCGAGACATCGTGCCCGAACACATGCGCCGACCCGCCGTCGTCGAGGAGCAGCGTCGAGAGCAAGCGGACGAGCGTCGACTTCCCCGAACCGTTCTGGCCGAGAATCGCGAGGGTTTCACCCCGTCGCATCTCGAACGAGACGCCGTCGAGCGCCGCGACCCGCTTCCGGCGGCGGCGGAGCCCTTCGCGGCCGTCGTTGCGGAAGAACTCCTTGCGGAGATGGTCGACGACGACGGCGGGCGTTGAGTTGTGGTTAGTCGAGTGGGTCATGCGGATGCTCCTACGAATCGAAAGTTGCCGAGAACAGGCTTCAACCGGCCTCTAGGAGGCCCGCGAGCCGGTGAGGGTTCTCAGACGATTCGGAACATCACAGCGGCCCCACCTTAGCCAGCCCGTGCTGCGGCGGTCAAGGGCGGTTCAGCAGGAGCATCGAATTACGGGGTCGGAAATCCTGATCCTTCGCGCTCGCGGTGACGGCGAGGAAGGAGCTCGCCCTCGCGTGTGTCACCGAGAGCGGCTTTAGCCAAGGATGGCTCACCCGCGCCTCCTCGGAGGTTTCTGACGCTCGGGATCGCCAGGATCGCGAGGCTCGAGACCAATGTCCAGGCCGCCGCGATCAAGAGCGTCTCCTCGTAGCCGATCGCCTCGGCAATCGGGCCGACGAGCACGAAGCCGAGCGGCAGGAACAGCCACGAGCCGACCCAGTCGTACGAGCTGACCCGGGACCGGGCGTGCGGCGGCACGTGCTCCTGGAGCGCCGTGAACCAGAACGCCGCGCCGAAGTTCATCGCCATCGCCCCGACGAACGCGCAGGCGGTGATCAACGCGACAGGCCAGACAAATGCGTAGCCAACGAGCTGCACCGGCCAGATCGCGACGGTGAGGAAGCAGACAACGAGCTGCCGCGCGGGCTTGAAGCGTATCGCGAGCAGGCTGCCGACCACCGAGCCGAGGCCGGCGCCGACCATGATCGTCGCGTAAGCGGAGGCGCCGCCCAGCTCCTCCTTCGCGATTACCGGCCCGAGCACGAGAAACGAGGCGAGCGCGGTGAGGTGGAAGAGCGAGAAGTGGATCACGCTCACCCAGATCCACGTCTGGCGTGTGAACTCGTTCCAACCCTCGTTCAGCTCCGTGATGAACCTTTGCCTGGTTGGCTTCGAGAAGGCTGGCCGCATAGCGGCGAGGACCGCCGCGCTGACCGCAAACGTGGCGGCGTCGACGGCAATCGCCCAGCCCGTGTTCGAGAGCGCGATCACGACACCCGCGGCGGCAGGCCCTGCGATGCCGGTGACGTTGCGCGAGAGGGACATCAACGCGTTCGCCTGCTGGAGGCGCTCCGGTCGGACCGTCTGCGGCACGAGCCCCTGTGAAGCCGGTCCGAAGAAGGCCTCCGCGGCGCCGTAGACGACGGTCAGGACGACGAGATGCCAGACCTCGGCCCGGCCGGTGAGGAGCAGGAACGCCACGAAAGCCTGCGTGGTTCCTCGACCGACGTCCGAGGCGAGCATGAGCAGCTGTCGGGGAACGCGGTCGGCCCAGACGCCCGCCGTCTGCAGGAAGACGAGGTTGGAGATCGTCCGGGCGGCGAAGACGTAGCCGAGCACCGCAGCGGACGCCTTGATGTCCAGGACGGCGAAGGCGAGACCGATCAGCGCGAAACGGTCACCGAAGTCCGAGACGACCCGGCTGAGCCAGAGGAGGCGGAACTCCCGTTCCTCCAAGGCTCCTAGACGACCGCGTAGTTTCACATTTCGACCCTAGCCTCCATCCGGCCTCTCCCCTACAGTGCGATCCAGGCACGCGCCGACGAAGGTGCGCGCCGAGGCAATGGAGCCTCAGGACTCTCGGAGTCCTGGGGCTTTTTCGCGTTCAAGGAGGGAGAAGCGATGAGCGAGATCGAGACGAGGCACTACCTGGCGAACGGGCAGAAGACGCTGCCCGGCGCCGGCGAGGCGATCGCCTGGGCGGGCCGGACGCAGGCCCAGATGGTCGACCTCAAGTTCTGCGACCTGCTCGGGACCTGGCAGCACATGACCTTGCCGCTCTCGGCGTTCGACGAGTCGGCGTTCGACGAAGGCCTCGGCTTCGACGGCTCGTCCATTCGCGGCTGGCAGGGCATCTCCGAGTCGGACATGCTTCTGATGCCGGACGCGGCCAGCGCGATCCTCGACCCGTTCACCGAGGCGCACACGCTGTCGGTCGTCTGCGAGATCGCCGACCCCGTCACCCGCCAGCCCTACGACCGGGATCCGCGCGGCGTCGCCAAGCGGGCGGAGGCCTACCTCGGGCAGAGCGGGATCGCCGACACCGCGTACTTCGGGCCGGAGTGCGAGTTCTTCGTCCTCGACGAGGTCTCGTACGAGCTCGGGCCGAACCGCTCGCACTACTCGGTCGACTCGGCCGAGGGCCACTGGAACTCCGGCAAGCCGGGCCTCGGCTACACGGTGCGAGAGAAGGAGGGCTACTTTCCGCCCGCGCCGCACGACACGCTCCACGACCTCCGCAGCCGAATGGTGCTGATGCTCGAGCGGCTCGGGATTCCCTGCGAGTTCCACCACCACGAGGTCGCCTCGGGCGGCCAGTGCGAGATCGACCTCAAGTACGGGCCGCTCACGCGCATGGCCGACCAGGTCATGACCTACAAGTACGTCGTCAAGAACGTGGCCCGCGCGGCCGGCAAGTGCGTGACCTTCATGCCGAAGCCGCTCTTCGGCGACAACGGGTCGGGCATGCACTGCCACCAGTCGCTCTGGAAGGAGGGCGAGACGCTGATGGCGGACACAGGCGGCTACGCGGGGCTCTCGGGCGTTGCGCGTTCGTACATCGGCGGCCTGCTGGATCATGCGCCGGCGCTGCTCGCCTTCTGCGCTCCGACGACGAACTCGTACCGCCGGTTGGTCCCGGGCTACGAGGCTCCGGTGAACCTCGTCTACTCGCAGCGGAACCGCTCGGCATGCATTCGGATCCCGATGTACTCGGACGCGCCGAAGGCGAAGCGGATCGAGTTCCGGTGCCCGGATGCGGCGGCCAACCCGTACCTGGCTTTCTCAGCGATGCTGATGGCCGGGATCGACGGGATCGAGCGCGGGCTCGAGCCGGGCGCACCGCACGACTACGACCTCTTCGAGGAGGAGCACGGCAAGGTGCCGCAGGTGCCGGCGTCGCTCGGGGAGGCGCTCGACGCGCTCGAGGCGGACCACGAGTTCCTGACGAAGGGCGGCGTCTTCAGCGAGGAGCTGATCCGGACCTGGATCGACTACAAGCGCGAGAACGAGGTCGACGTGGTGCGGCTTCGCCCGCATCCGGCGGAGTTCAGCCTCTACTTCGATTGCTAGTTGGCGAGCTTCACGGTCAAGCGGCTCGACGACATCCCCGGGGTCCCTGATCCGGACCCCGGGGATCCGGATTGGAAGCCGCTTCGCCATCACTTCGGCCTGGAGGCATTCGGCGCCAATGCGTTCGTCCAGGCAGACGCCGGCGGCCGCCTGATCGAGGATCACCGCGAGACGGAAACGAAGCACCAGGAGCTGTACGTGGTGCTCGGCGGGCGGGCCGAGTTCGTGCTCGACGGCCAGCCGCACGATTGTCCGAGGGGGACGTGCATCGCCATTCCGGATCCGCAGGTGAAGCGAAGCGCGATCGCCGTCGAGGCCGGCACGGCGGTCCTGGTCATCGGTGCAACTCCGGGCGAGATTTTCGAGGTGTCGAGATGGGACGACAAGTGGACGACTGGGCTCCCGCAGGCGTGAGCGTCAGGCCGCTCCACCGGCGCTGTGGGTTCCGTGTCGTCGGGGTGCGGGAGCGCCTCGGCAAACGCGATGGCGCTTGGCGCGACGTCGTCCTCATGGAGAGGCGATCGGAGGTGATCACGTGACGAAGGTGGAGGCGGTGGTCATCCGCGAGCGTGTCGAGACGGTGATCGACGCGGTCGAGGAGCACACGGGCCATGTCGGCGTCACGGTCGTGGAGGCGATCGGGCACGGCCGTCAGCGCGGCGTCATGCACGAGTACCGCGGGCGCGTCTTCGAGTCCCGGTTCCTCCCGAAAGCGCTCCTGACCTTCATCGTCGAGGACGCGATCGCCGGCGACGTGGTCGACGCCGTCGTGGACTCGGCAAGGAGCGGGAACGAGTCGGGCGACGGAATCGTCTGGACGACGCGGGTGGCTGACGTCATGCACAACCGAACGGGCGAGTCGCTGGAGCGGGCGGAGGCGCGATCATGACCTCCGAGGAGCTGACGATCGCCACGAACACGCTCTGGGTCGTCGTCGCCGCGGCGCTCGTGATCTTCATGCAGGCCGGTTTTGCGTTTCTCGAGGCGGGACTGACCCGGATGAAGAACGCCGCCCATGTCGCCGCCAAGAACGTCCTGATCTTCGGAATCGCATCGCTCGTCTACTGGGCTGTCGGCTTCGGGATTGCGTTCGGGGACGGCGGTGGCTCGCTCGTCGGTGGCTCCGGGTTCTTTCCGAGCGGCGATGCGCTTCTGGGCGTCGCCCAGGCCCCGTACTCGTTCTTCACGACAGTTCCGGGCGCAGCCGCCTACCTCTTCCAGGTCGCGTTTGCCGGCGTCTCGCTGGCAATCGTCTGGGGTGCGATGGCGGAACGGACGAAGCTCTGGGTCTACTTCGCCTTCGGTGCGGCCTTCGTGCTCGTCTACTCGGTGGTCTCGCACTGGATCTGGCATGCGGACGGCTGGCTCTACGCGCTCGGGATGCAGGATTTCGCCGGCTCGACGGTCGTCCACTACCAGGGCGCGCTCGCCGCGCTCGCCGGTGCCCTCCTGCTCGGACCCCGGATCGGGAAGTTCGGCGCCGACGGGCGGGCGAACCCGATTCCGGGCCACAACCTCGCCTTCGTCACGCTCGGCGTCATGATCCTCTGGTTCGGCTGGTTCGGATTCAACCCCGGTTCGACGCTCAGCGTCGCCTCCGGCGACCGCATCGGGTTCTTCGCCTACGTGGCGCTGACGACGAACCTCGCGGCTGCGGCCGGGGCGCTCGGAGGCGTAATTGCGGCGTGGCTCGCGATCGGCAAGCCGGATCTCTCGATGATGCTGAACGGCGTCGTCGCGGCACTGGTCGCCGTCACTGCTGCCTGCGGCTTCGTCGCACCCTGGGCGGCGATCGTGATCGGTGGCGTCGCCGGGGCGATCGCGGTCGGCGGCGTCCTCTTGGTCGAGCGGCTGAGGATCGACGATCCGGTCGGCGCGCTCGCCGTCCACGGCATGGCCGGCGTCTGGGGAACGCTCGCCACTGGGCTCTTCGCCGTGCCGGGGCTCGCGAAGACGTTGGGGGTCGGCCAGGGCGGTTTCTTCTACACGGGCAGCCTCCGCCAGGTCGGTGTCCAGCTCGTCGGGCTAGCTGCTGTGGGGGCTTTCACGTTCACCGCCAGCTTCGGGATCCTCTGGGTATTCAAAGGGGCTTGGGGGATCCGGGTAGACGCCGATGTCGAAACGGCCGGCCTCGACGTCTCCGAGCACGGCATGTGGGGCTATCCCGAGTTCTACATCCCGGTCCCCGGCGGCTATGGGACGGAGTCTCACGGTCATCTCGTCGGAGGCCACAGGGGCCACAGCCACGAGACCCTCCGTCCGGCGCCCGAGGCACCCTCGGTTGAAGCCGCCTAGCAAAGGAGACGCCATGTCCGCGAAGACCTGCAGCTGCCCTCAACCGGCTCCCGTCGAGCGCGCCGAGCGCAAGGGAGCGGCATGGACCGAGTGTGGCCGCTGCAGCCTGCCGCTCCCTGTCAGGCTCCTGAAGAGCGCCTGAGCCAGGAGCGCTATCCCGCCAAACCCTCCTACTCGATGGCGAAGGTGACGGTGACCGTCGCCTGGATCTCCTGTGTTCCTGGCTCGATGGGCGCCTTGGTCACCGCGGTGTCCATCGCCGCGCGACCCTCGGCGAACATGTAGCCCGGCTCGCCGCTCTCGACGATCGCAGTGACCCGGCCGACGTCGACACCGGCAGCGTCGGCGAGCGC
>JBKJWJ010000121.1:0-4623 GCA_046716905.1 Gaiellaceae bacterium | reverse complement strand
TCGAGGCGATGTCGTGTGGTCTGCCGGTGATCACGACCTGCACCGGTGGACCCCCCTCCTTCGTCAACACCGTCGCCGGGAAGCCGAACGGCTGGCTCGTCGAGCCGGACGACGTCGATGCCCTTGCGGACGCGCTCGTCGAAGCGGTCAACGACGATACCGTCAGGAAGGAACGGGCCGAACATGCCAGGCAGCAGATTCGTGGCGCCTTCTCCTGGCGAGCGCTGGCAGGGCGCTTCGATGCCCTCTACACCGACTTGCTCGACCGCGCTTCCTAGTCAGTCCAAACTGCGCCCCGGGAGCCAGAGCAGCTGTCGCCTTCTCTGCCGAGTGCGACAGACGGTGTTCCTCGTGCAAGTCGTGCTCGATTGCGTGGGCGATCTTTGGCGAAGTTGTAGACCGGCGCCGGAGCGGGCGTTCCGCAAAGTGCCCGTTTGCGGCGACTTCCACCGAGATCGGCTCCTAGTCGGAATGCCCCCGGCAAGAATCGAACTTGCGCACGCGGTTTAGGAAGCCGCGTGCCTCTGCTGAGAACCAGCTGCACAACGGGCAGTTTTAGTGTCCGCAAGGGACGTGCGCGCTCAGCGATTGCGCCAGGGCACTGGCACCGAAGGTCTGTTTCCGGTCGATCCGTCTGCCGAATGGCGGTCGACCCCGACCGCGCCGCAGGTCGGCTCATCCGCGCTGGTGAGGCCCACTTCTTCTGGTCGCTCGCCTGCGCAAGCACTTTCGCGCAACAGCCCGAGCGCTTCAGCGCCTAAATAGTTCCGAGAACCGGGTCATCGAGTCAGCGACGGCGGCGGATGCCGGCGGTGATGGCTAGGGCCGCGGCGGCCGCAAGCAGCGCCCCGCCGATCAGGAGTCCGACTCCGATCCAGATCACTTGATCGAGTTCGCCGCCGATGCTGAGTTCGGCGGCGACACCCCGCGAGGCGTCCGCGTTCATGACGACGACGTTCCAGCTCCCGTCCTCGGGTTCCCACTCAAGCGTCTGTTCGCCGGCTCCGGTCGCCGAGGCAGCCCAGAACGTCTGGTCTGCGGGCGGCCCCTCTGGTGCGCCGCCCGGGCGCTCGGAGTACTCGGCCTCGTCGATCTCTGTGACAACGGCGTGCTCGACGCCCTCGAGGTACTCGGCCACGTCCGCCTCGCGGGCGATGCCGACGAAGACCGGACGTTCGCTCTCGCTGCGGATACGAACCGTCCCGAAAAAATCCGTCGTCGCCCAGTCCGGCCCGTCCAAGTCGAGGTCCGCGTTCTCGGAGACGATCGCGTACGCCGCCGTCGAGAACTCCTCGGTCGGCGACATGAGGAAGCCATCGTCGTCACGCTGCGTGCGGTCGACGACCACGGCGGCGCATCCACCCGCAAGCAGCGGGAACGCCAACAGCGCCGCAATGCTGCCCGCGACAAGCAGCGCCACGCCCCCTGCGCCTCTCCCGGCGCGCGGCGCGCTCTCGACGGCCTCGCCCGCGGGAGAAGGAACAGTCGGCGGCTCGGCCGCATGGGTCACCGGCGCCTTCTCCTCCCCGCCCTGGTCGAGACGAAACGGCGGGTACGCGTCGGTCATCAAACTGGCGTAGGCAACGACCCTCGCGACCCAGCGATCGAGGCCGAGCACAAGATCGAAGATCGGCCGCGGGTAGCGCGTCGTAAAGAGCAGCGCCACACCGGCGAAGAGCACCAGCAGGCCGATGAGGCCTGGGCCGCCGCCGTCGTCGCCCCCACCATCCCAAGCCCATTCCCAGGCGAACCATCCTCCGCCCGTCAACAGGCCGAGGATGAGGTAGTGCGGGATCGCGAGCAGCCACCACTTGACCAGCACGAGCCCGCGTGACAGCTCGCCGGGGTAGGTCACGTCGAGCGTTGCGGGATAGTCGGGTGCGGCGCCGAGGGTGAAAGGCGGGTAACGGTCGGTGCCGAGCGCGCCGTAGGAGTAGAAGGCGACGCGCCACGTCCAGCGCAGCACACCGAGGTTGAACTCGAAAATCCCCCTCGGATAGCGAGCCGTGAACAGGATCGCGAAAAACGCGACGACGCTGAGCACGAAAAACGCGATCCACAGGAACGCAAGCACGATGAAATGCGGGATCGCAAGCAACCACTTCACAAGCCACAGCCAACGGCTCAGCCCCGGATCGAGCCGGCCCTCAAGCCGAACGGGGTGGATCTGCGGGGCTGCCATCGACGCTCCTCCTCAGTCGCTCTTCCCGCCAGTTTTACATGTGGTAGCCGACTGCCTTGTGCCGCTCGGCTGTACCGGGCGCCTGAGCCACCGGACGCTTTCACACGAAACCGTTGGCCCTGCGCGCCCAGCCCGAGACCCGGATCGCCTGCCCCCGGCAAGAACCGAACTTGCGCACGCGGTTTAGAAAACCCGGGCGAAACATCCTTGTGAGCAGGAGAAACTGAATTGCGACGAGCTTATTGCGCCGTCACCGGCGCCTCACCTCCGCCTCGTAGCAGCACCACGAGCGCGACAAGCGCCGCGGGCACGACCATGCTGAAGCCGATCAGAATCCCGTGGGTTAGCCCGACCGCCTCCTGAACGCGCCCGAGAGCGATGTACGCAATGCCAGCCAAGCCCGAGCCGAGTCCGAGAACCATTCCTGATGCCGTCGCCGGTGCGCCCGGCACGAACTCCTGCGCGATGATGATCAGTGCGGGAACAGGCACGAAAATCAGCATGCCTCCGAGCGCAATCGCCGAGAAGTAGAGGGCTGTTCCTGGCTCGCTGGCGATCACGGCGAGTAGTGGGAAGAGAGCCAAGAGCAATGCTCCAACGATCGTGAGGACGGGGCCGATCCTTGGTGCAAGAAAGCCACCTAGGATGGAGCCGAGCCCTCCAGCGAACGCGAAGGCTGACAATGTCCATCCGATGATCGCCGCGTCGGGAGAGTATCCGTTTTCATGCACGAGCCAGAGCGGGACGGAGCCCGTGAAAGTCACGAACGCCAGCGCGCTGAACATACTCGCGACGGCGAGCAACCCGACCGGGCCGCGCACCAACCGCAAATCAAATAACCGACGAAGAGGCCTGCGCGGATGAGGCTCCCATTGCGGCAAGAGAATGGCTACAGCGGCGCCGAGTACAAGGCCCGGCACCGCAAGCCAAACAGTTGCCTGACTTCCGTACGTGGAAACCACGTACAGGATGACGACAGGCCCGAGCGCAAAGCCCACCATGCCACCGGCGGTGAAGAGACCGATCCCGAGCGTTGCGTTCGTCGCCTGAGACGCAGCGATCGTCGTCCCGATGGGGTGGAGAGCCGCAGACCCGAGGCCGCCGATCACGAGCAAGACAAAGACGAGCCAGAGCTCGGAAGCAACGCCGATCAGGCTCAAGAACGACGACGCCATCAAGACACCGACGCATCCGATCACACGCAACCCGACGTCCTCGCCGAGCGCACCGAAGACGGGCTGGGTCACGGAAGAGGCGATCCAGAACACTGCGACCATCAGGGCGAGGGCCGTCGGACTCAAATCGAACCGCACCTGAAGAGTAGGGAGCAGCGCACCCAAGATCGCGGTCATCGCATCGTTGACCGTATGGACGAGCGTCATGAACACCGCGAGCGTCGTCCCGCCGAGGATCCCGGGCTTCCGGATTATGTGCGGCATTCGCGGATCATCAAGGAGCGGCTCTCGCGGCGTAAGCCATGACGCCGCCGCGCTCATTTTTGAGGTGCAAGCTCGGCGGTTGCGTTGACCGCGCTTTCACATCCAATGAGGGCTATGTTCGGCTCGGCCGTTCCTCGAGGAATCGGATCAACTCGTCCACGGTGTGGTGTCGGTGGCGCGGGTGGCGGAGCGGCAGTTCGCCGTGCACCTCGTATTGGTTGCGCCGCCCGTCCTGCGCCCGCGTCTTGGTGACGTAGCCGGCCTCCTCGAGGTCGAATGTCTGAAGTGAATGGCGGCCTGCCGCGGTCGCTTTTGGCTACTCCTTCACTGACGACGTCGAAGGCCAGTTGGCCGTGTTGAGAACGTCGAGGAGTGGGCCGATCGGCAGATTGCGGAAGACCGGGTGCCGCAGGTGGCCGCGTGGATTGACCTTGTAGTGGTTCCGGCGGCCGGTCTTTGTGCGGGTGGCGTAACCGTCGGCGATCAGGTCGGCCAGGATCCGCTGGGCAGCTCGTTCGGTGATGCCGACTTGGGCCGCGATGTCGCGCACGCGTGACTGGGGGTCGCGGGAGATGCAGAGAAGCACGTGTGCGTGGTTCGTGAGGAAGGCCCAACTGCTCGTGAGGCGCGTCTCGGGTGGAGGGGGCTGGAGCTTAGCCATTCCTATTTTGTACCCATGACTATCTTATCGCGAAACTAAACACAGGAAATTTCAGTCGTGTATTGTTGCTGTCTTCACAACCTGACGGCCACAGCTTACGAGTCCGAAAGGAGACGCCACGAGCGCCCTCACCCGTTTTGTGCTCGACCACAAGCGACTCGTGCTCGGTCTTTGGCTCGCCGTCACGATCGCCGCTTTCGCCGCGGTTGGGCCGGCGGGCAGCGCTCTCTCGCAGCAGTTCAATGTGCCGGGCCGCGAGGGCTTCGAGACGAACAAGGAGCTCGCTGCGATCTACGGCAACGGCGGCGACGTGGCCCCGCTCGTGCCCGTCGTGACGCTGC
>JBKJWJ010000120.1:0-3109 GCA_046716905.1 Gaiellaceae bacterium | reverse complement strand
CACGACTCGAACGCGGCCGTGCGGCGGCTCGCGATCCTCGTCCTCAAGAACGGCTCGGCGCATCGGGACACGATCACGATGCTCGAGGGGATCGCGGAGGACGACGAGCACGACAAGGAGCTACGCGAGACGGCCAAACGGGCCGCCGCGGCGCTGACGAAGAAGGGTCGCGCGAAAGCGAACTAGCTCGATCAGGCGGCGCAGGGACAGACTGGCTGTCGCAGCGTCTTGCCGCACCCGGCGCAGATCCGCTCGTTCTTGCGCCACTCGAGCATCTTCTTCTCGATCCCGGCCTTCATCATCAGGACGCCGACGCCCGTGCTGGAGAGGAGGACGAGAGTGGTTTCCGGTGAGAGCTCGTTCATCGCTTTGTCCTTCGTCTCGCGTGCGGGTGGGCCTGGAAGTACAACTCCCGGCGCCGCCGATCGGTTACGTGCGTGTACAGCTCGGTGGTAGCCAGATCGGCATGTCCGAGCATTTCCTGAACGCTTCGTAGGTCGGCCCCTCCCTCGAGCAGATGCGTTGCGAACGAGTGGCGGAGGAGAGGGGGATGGATTCGCTCCGGCTCGAGGCCTGCCTTCGCGGCGAGCTTCCGCAGGATCAAGAATGCGCCCGCCCGCGTCAGCGGCCCGCCCTGGGCGTTGAGGAACAGCTCAGGGCGATGGCGGCGATCGAGGTGAGGCCGGCCGCGTCCGAGATAGCGGCGAAGCGCCTCGACGGCCTGGCGCCCGACCGGCACGACCCGCTCCTTGTTGCCCTTGCCGATCGTTCGAACGAGGCGCTGGTCGAGGTCGACGCCGCCCTTCTCGAGCCCGAGCGCCTCGCCGATTCGCAGGCCCGCGCCGTAGAGGAGCTCGACGAGGGCGCAGTCGCGAAGGGCGCGCGGCGTCGTTCCGGCGGCGGCGTCGATCAGGCGCTCGGCCTCGGCGGGCGACAGAGCCCGCGGTAGGCGACGGACCCGGCGCGGGAGCTCGAGCTCGGCCGCCGGGTTGGAGTCGGCCGCCCCGATCAGCACGAGGTGGCGGAAGAACGAGCGCAGCGACGCGACCCTTCTCGCGATCGTCGCGCCGGACAGGCCGGCAGCACGGAGCTCGGCGAGGTAGCGCTCGAGCTCCTCTCTCTCGACCGAAGCGGGCGAGCGGCCGAGCCAGTCGGCCAGGGTGTCGAGGTCACGACGGTAGGCCTCGACGGTGCGGGCCGCGAGGCGGGCCGCGGAGAGTGCGAGGAACCCCTCGAGCTCAGGATCGCGGATGCGCTCGGTCATAGACCTTCCTCAATCGCTTGCCGTCCACGTGGCTGTAGACCTGCGTCGTCGATATCGAGCTGTGACCCAGGAGCTCCTGGATCGTCCGCAGGTCGGCGCCGCCTTCGAGCAGGTGGGTCGCGAACGCGTGTCTCAGGCGGTGCGGGTGGGGGAGTAGCTTGCGGAGAGTGCTCGTGTCGAGCCGCCTGCCCCTCGCGGAGAGGAAGAGCGCGTTGTGGGGCTCTCGGGCAAGGCGGGGCCGGACCTGGAGCCAGCGGGAGACCCAGTAGGCGGCTTCCTCGCCGAGCGGGACCACGCGTTCCTTTCCGCCCTTGCCTCGTACTCGCACCGCCTCCTGGTCGAACTCGACATCTGCGAGGTCGAGGTCGACAGCCTCCTGGCTGCGGAGACCGGCGGAGTAAACGAGCTCCATGAGGGCACGGTTTCGCACCGAGAGTGGATCGTCGGCGTCGAAGCGGTCGAGCTCCGCCTCGACGTCTACCTGCTTCGGAGCATCGGGGAGCCTTCGGGGGCGCCGCGGCGCGAGCCTCGCGTCCGGGACGCGTGCCCGGCCGAGTGTGAAGCGAAGGAAGGCGCGCACCGCGGCGAGCTTGCGCGCGATCGTCGCCGGGGCAAGGCGGCTCGGGGCTCGCCCGGGACGGGCGACGCCGAGCTCGGCCGCGTAGGCGGCGAGCAGCCGGGCGTCGATCGCGTCGATGGACTCGCTCTTCGCGGCCAGCCACGAGGAGAACTCACGGAGGTCTGAGCCGTAGGCCCGGCGGGTTGCGTCGGAGAGCGCGGGGCTCGCGAGAAAGCGGTCGATCGCCGGTTGGGTCTCCATCCAGGCAGGATTCGCGGCCGTGAAGGTGGCGTCCTGCCTCGTCCTCGTGCTCTCCCTCGGCGCTTCGTCGGCTGCCGGCACCGTCCAGGCGGTCAAGGTGCCCTCCAGTTTCCGCGTGGAGCGGCATGTCACGGGCCTCGACAGCCCAACTGCGATGGCCTTCGGGCCCGGCGGTGCGCTCTACCTCACGCAAGAGGGCGGAGAGGTCGTGCGCGTCGATCCACGGACGCGGCGCCCCAAGGTCATCCTGCGCGGCTTCAGGACGCCTCTTGGCCTCACCTGGCACCGCGGCGCGCTCTTCGTCTCCGCGCAGGGCGCGCTCTGGAGGGTCAGCGGCGGCCAGCGCCGGGCGATCGTCAGGCGATTGCCGTTCGGGCTCCACCAGCAGGACAACGTCGTCGCGCTGAAAGGCCGCCTCTTCTTCGGCAGCGGATCGACGTGCGACGTGTGCCTCGAGCGCAGCCGGTTGAGCGCGGCGGTCCTCTCGGTGCGACCGGACGGGCGCGGCCTCCGCGTCGTCGCGCGAGGTCTCCGCAATCCCTTCGGGCTCGCGGTTCACCCCCGGACGGGCCGCCTCTACGCGTCGGTGAACGAGCGAGACAAGCTGGGACGCAACGAACCGGCCGAGACCATCGTCGAGGTTCGCCAGGGTCGCCACTTCGGCTGGCCGCGCTGCTGGCCGAGCTACCGGCGCAAGCAAATGGTCGGGCGCTGCCGCGGAGTCACGCCACCGGTCGCCTATCTTCAGCCGCACTCCTCGCCGGACGGCATTGCATTCCGAAGGGGCGAGCTCTTCGTCGCCGAGTGGGGGCAATACAACAGCCGGCGTGCCGGGCGGAAAGTCAGCCGTGTCGTGCTTCGTCCGGGGCGTCCGGCTGCGGTCTCGACCTTCGCCACCGGGTTCGAGCACCCGCTCGCCGTGGCGGTCGACCGACGCAATGCGCTCCTCGTCGCCGACTACGGGCGCGGCATCGTCTACCGCATCCAGGAGCGAGGCAAGCCGTGAAGGCCCTCGCGCTCTACCT
>JBKJWJ010000119.1:0-7441 GCA_046716905.1 Gaiellaceae bacterium | reverse complement strand
CCCGCCGGTTTGGCGGCATCGTCGCGCTCGACGACGTGTCGTTCGACGTCGAGGCCGGGCAGATCGCCGGGCTGATCGGGCCGAACGGCGCCGGCAAGACGACGCTCTTCAACGTCATCACACGCGTGTACCGGCCCGACTCCGGGCAGGTGGTCTTCGACGGGTCGAATCTGCTCAGGACGGCGCCGCACCGAGTGGTGAAGCGCGGCCTGGCGCGCACGTTTCAGAACCTGGAGCTCTTCCCCGGCATGTCCGTCCTGGACAACGTGCTCGTCGGGACCCACGCGCGCTCGGGCTGGTTCGGCGACCGGAAGGCGCGCCATCTGGCTCTCGAGTCGCTGGAGGAGGTGGGCGCCGCCGACGTGGCTCCTCGCCCAGCCGTCGGTCTTCCATTCGGAACCCTGAAGCGGGTGGAGCTCGCCAGAGCGCTCGCGGCGCAGCCCCGGCTCTTGCTGCTCGACGAGCCCGCGGGCGGGCTGAACCACGAGGAGGTCGAGGCTCTCGGCGAGCTGATCCGCAAGATCCGCAAGGATCACGACCTGACGATCCTCCTCGTCGAGCACCACATGAGCCTCGTTATGTCCGTGTCCGACCGGGTGCAGGTGCTCGACTTCGGAAAGACGATCGCCGAAGGCACGCCGCAGGAGGTTCAGCGCAACCCCGCGGTGATCGAGGCTTACCTGGGGGAGGTGCCGGAATCGCCGCCCTCCTCCACCTGACGGACGTCGAGGCCCGCTACGGGCCCGTCCAGGCGCTCCACGGGATCTCGCTGAGCGTCGGCGACGGCGAGATGGTCGCCGTCCTCGGGCCGAACGGGGCCGGCAAGACGACCACGCTTCGCGCCGTCTCGGGCACCGTCGCTCGCCGCGGAGAGGTCACGTTCGACGGGAAACGGCTCCCTCGCTCGCCCGAGCGAACCGCCCGGCTGGGAATCGCGCATGTGCCCGAGGGACGCGGAACCTTCTCCGAGCTGACCGTGCTCGAGAATCTTCGCCTGGGCGCCTACACGCGCCGAAACGGGACGGGCGACGACCTCGAGCGCGTCTACGGCTTCTTCCCCTGGATGCGCGAGCGCACTGACCAGCAGGCGGGAACCCTGTGCGGCGGCGAGCAGCAGATGCTCGCCCTCGCCCGGGCGCTGATGGGCCGCCCGCGTTTGCTCCTCCTGGACGAGCCGTCACTGGGCCTCGCCCCGATGGTCGTCCGCGAGATCTTCGGGATCGTTCGGCGGCTGAACGAGGAGGAGAAGCTGAGCGTGCTCGTCGTCGAGCAGAACGCCGCCGTCGCGCTCGAGTCGTCCAACCGGGCCTACGTGCTCGAAGCGGGCAAGGTCGTCCTCGAAGGGCCGAGCGCAGACCTCGCAAAGAACGAGGACGTCCGCCGGGCGTACCTGGGCTATTAGGTGGCAAGCCACTGATGCAAGAGCTGCTGCAACAGGTCGTGATCGGCCTCGCGTCCGGCGCGATCTTCGCTCTCCTGGCGCTCGCCCTCGTCCTGATCCATCGCGCGACCGGCGTCATCAACTTCGCTCAGGGCGAGATGGCGATGTTCTCAACGTTCATCGCCTGGCAGCTCGTGCAGTGGGGGGTTCCGTACTGGGTCGCGTTCGGGGCGACGATCGTCCTCTCTTTCGTCGGCGGGATGGCGCTCCAGCGCGTCGTGATTCGTCCCGTCGAGAGCGCGCCCGTGCTGACGGTCGTCATCGTCACCCTCGGGTTGCTGCTCATCTTCAACGGCCTCGCGACGTGGCTCTGGTCGGGAGAGGTGCGCACCTTCCCGCCGAACCGGCCCTTCCCGACGAAGACGTTCGACATCGGCGGCGTGGTGATCAACGTCCAGGACATCGGGATCGTCCTCGTCACGCTCGGGCTCGTCGCGGCGCTGTGGGCGTTCTTCCGGTTCACGCGGTCAGGGCTCGCTCTTCGCGCCGCCGCGCTCTATCCCGACTCGAGCCGGTTGGTCGGCATCCGCGTGGGCTGGATGCTCGGCGTTGGATGGGGCCTTGCCGCCGCCCTCGGCGCGGTGAGCGGGATGTTCACGGCCGCCGCCTTCCCGCCGCTCGAGCCGACGATGATGCAGGCGGTCCTCATCTACGCCTTCGCCGCTGCGGTCCTCGGCGGTATCGACAGCCCGGGCGGAGCCATCGTCGGGGGTCTCACCCTCGGCGTGTTCCTGAACCTGGTCGGGACCTACGCCGAAGACCTGCAGGACCTCGGCTTCCCGGTCAATCTGGAAGGACTCCGCCTGCCGGTCGCCTTCGTCTTCATCCTCGGCGTTCTCCTCGTGCGGCCGCAGGGGCTCTTCGGGCGCGCAGAGGCGAGGCGCGTATGAAGCTCGCCGCGGGTGTTCGCATTCTCGGCGTCGTCGCGTTCGTCGTCCTGATCGCGATCCTCCCGCGCTTCCTGAGCGACTTCCGGGCCTCCGAGATGGCGCGCGTCGGGATCTTCTTCATCGCGCTCGTAGGGCTCAACATCCTCATTGGCTACACGGGGCAGATCTCCCTCGGCCACGGGGCCTTCATGGCGATCGGCGGATATGCCAGCGCGATTCTCATCGCCGGCCGGCCGGGCCTCGAGCTCGCGCAGCTCGAGGCGCCTGGTTGGCTTCCGGTCGGCGACGGCATGCGTGACATCTGGACGATCCCGATCGCCGCTCTCGTCGCCGGCGCCTTTGGCTTCCTCGTCGGCCTGCCCGCGCTCCGGCTGCGCGGCCTGTATCTCGCTCTCGCCACCTTCGCACTCGCCGTGTCGATCCCGATCCTGCTCCGCGAGCCGGAAGAGCTGACGGGCGGGACGAACGGGCTCAACCTCTTCGGCACGACGGAGGATCGCCTCACGGGCGCGCTCGACAACACCGTCCACATCCCCGTGCTCGGCAAGGACATGACCTTCAACGACTGGACGTACTACCTCGCCTGGACGGTCGCGCTCATCGGGCTGGCGATCGCGTGGCTGATCCTCCGCGGCCGCTCGGGCCGGGCGTTCAGGGCCATCCGTGACAGCGAGGTGGCTGCGACATCGTCTGGCGTGAGCCTCGCCTCCTACAAGACGCTCGCGTTCGCGATCAGCGCTGCCTACGCGGGGGCGGCCGGTGCCCTGCTCACGATCGTCTCGACCATCGTCACCCCAGGGAGCTTCCCGGTCTTCCTGTCGATCCAGCTCTTGATCGGCGTAGTGATCGCCGGGCTCGGTTCGCTCGGCGGGCTCGTGCTCGGCGCGCTCTTCCTCTACTACCTGCCGGTCGGGATCCAGGAGCTCGCCGACGTGGGCTCTCTTCCCGACGGGCTGCAGGACGCGGCGAAGTCCCCGGGCATGCCGTCGGTCATCTACGGCGTCGCGCTGATCCTCGTCATGTTCCTGCTGCCGCGCGGAGCCGCAGGATTCCTTCGCAAGGTTCTCAATCCTCTAACAAAGCGGCTATAGGATCGTCTCGAGCAGGGATGCGGAGGACGTCCATTCTCATCGGGGTCTTGGTTGCGGCGTTTGCGCTGACGTTGCCTGCTGCGCACGGTCGCCAGACGGCCGACCCCGGAGTCACCGGCAACTCGATCCTGATCGGCGGCACGACGCCGCTTTCCGGCGTCGCCTCGGCCTATGCCTCGGTCGCCCGCGGCGCGGAGGCGTACTTCAAGTACGTGAACGCGCGCGGCGGCGTGAACGGCCGAAAGATCACCTACAAGTACCTCGACGATCAGTACAACGCGTCGATCACCGTCCAGCAGACGCGGCAGCTCGTGCAGCAGGACCGCGTGTTCGCGGTCTTCAACAGTCTCGGCACCGAGCACAACCTGGCGATCCGCGACTACCTGAATTCCGTGCGTGTGCCGCAGGTCTTCGCAGCTACCGGCGCGCGGACGTTCGGCGCGGACTTCCGCAAGTACCCGTGGACGATCGGCTACCAGCCGAGCTACACCGGTGAGGCCACGATCTACGGCCGCTGGATTCAGAAGAACCGCAAGACCGCCCGGATCGCGATCCTCTACCAGAACGACGACTACGGGAAAGAGCTGATCGCAGGGCTCCGCCGGGGCCTCGGCCGCATGGCGAGCCGGATCATCGCGACGCAGGCCTACGAGGTGACGGCCACGGATATCCAGTCGCAGGTCGCCCGGCTCAAGGCCTCTGGTGCCAACACGTTCATGATCTTCGGGACGCCTCGGTACTCCGTGCAGTCGTTCATCTACGCGAACCGGCTCGGCTGGAAGCCGCAGATTTTCGTCAACTCGGTCGCGAGCGCGTCGAACCTCATGGAGATCGCGTCCGACGCCGGGAACAACAAGCGCGTGAACGGGACGATCTCGATCCAGTTCCTGAAGGATCCGACCGACTCGACCAGGTGGGCGGGCGACGCGGGAATGAAGCTCTACAGGCAGATCATGAAGCGCTATCTGCCGCGGGGGAACGCCAACGACGTCTTCCACGTCTACTCGATGGCCTCCGCGTTCAGCTTCACCGAGGCTCTCCGTAAGGCTGGGAAGAACCCGACGCGGTCTGGCCTCATGAAGGCGCTCGCGAGCCTCGACTCGAAGAAGAATCCGTTCCTCATTCCCGGTGTGACGATCAAGACCGGGCTGGTCGATCGCTTCCCGATCGACCAGGTGCAGCTCACGCGGTGGACCGTGAACCGCAAGGGCGACGGCCGCTGGGTGCGGTTCGGCGCCCTGCAGCGCTCCCCGAGTTAGCTACTAGGCTGCGGCGGTGGAGCCGCGGCCGCTCGTCCAGGTCCCGACCGAGGAGCTCTGCGCCGAGGCGCGGTCGCTCAGGCGCGGCGCCGTGGTCACTTACTCGCCGAAGGTCTTCATCCCGCTGACGAAGCTCTGCCGCGACGTCTGCCACTACTGCACGTTCGCGCACCCGCCCCGCCGCGGTGAGCGCGCGTACATGTCCGAAGAGGAGGTGCTCGAGGGCGCCCGGGCCGGCGCGGCCGCGGGCTGCCGTGAGGCGCTCTTCACGCTCGGCGACAAGCCCGAGCTTCGTTACCGGGTCGCCCGCGAGGAGCTTGCGGAGCTCGGCTGCGCGACGACGATCGAGTACCTCGCGCGTTGCGCCCGGCTCGTGCTCGAGGAGACAGGCCTCCTCCCGCACCTCAATCCCGGCGTCATGTCGCGGGATGAGCTGGCGTTGCTCCGCGAGGTCTCCGTCTCGATGGGGCTCATGCTCGAGACCGCTTCAGACCGGCTCTCCGAGCGCGGCGGCCCGCACTTCGGCTCGCCGGACAAGATTCCGGCGCGGAGGCTGGAGACCATCGCGCTCGCCGGGGAGCTCCGAATTCCGTTCACGACGGGGATCCTGATCGGGATCGGCGAGACCCGTGCGGAGCGCGTCGAGGCGTTGGAGGCGATCGCGGAGCTCGCGCGGCGCTATGGACACGTCCAGGAGGTGATCGTCCAGAACTTCCGGGCCAAGGCGGGGACGAAGATGGTCGATCATCCGGAGCCGTCGCTCGAGGAGCTGCTCTGGACAGCGGCCGCCGCGCGGGTCGTCCTGCCGCCTGACGTCCACGTCCAGTGCCCGCCCAACCTGAGCTACGACGAGTTTCCCCGGCTGCTCGACGCCGGGATCGACGACTGGGGCGGCGTCTCTCCGGTGACCGTCGATCACGTCAATCCCGAGGCACCGTGGCCGGAGATCGAGCGCCTCGAGCGCGAGACGCGCGCCAGCGGGCTCGAACTCGCGCCGCGCCTCGCCGTCTACCCCGAGTACGTCGCGGAGCTCGGCCGGTGGGTCGACCCGGAGGTTGCGCCACACGTCCTCCGCGCGTCAGATGGTGAGGGGCTGGCCCGTGACGACCGCTGGGCTGCCGGCTCGCAGGTGCCGATCCCGTTCACACCGCGAGATGCCCTTCCCGTGGACACGCGGGCGGAGCTGGGCGAGGACGAGATCGCCCGCCTCTTCGCGGTGCGGGGCGAGGAGGCCCACCGGGTTTTCGCGGCAGCCGACCGGCTCCGGCGCGAGGTGAACGGCGACACGGTCACCTATGTCGTCACGCGGAACGTCAACTACACGAACGTCTGCTACTTCCGCTGCGGCTTCTGCGCTTTTTCGAAGGGCCGGCTAGCGGCCGATCTTCGCGGTAAGCCGTACCTGGTGCCGGTCGACGAGATCGTGCGCCGGGCCCGCGAGGCCTGGGATCGAGGGGCGGTCGAGATCTGCCTGCAGGGCGGGATCCACCCGGGCTTCACCGGCGAGACGTACCTCGACATCTGCCGCGCGGTGAAGGCGGAGCTCCCCGATCTCCACATCCACGCGTTCTCCGCGCTCGAGGTCTGGCAGGGAGCGGCGACGCTCGGCGTCCCGCTCGAGGACTACCTGGGTGCGTTACGCGATGTCGGTCTCGCCTCGCTGCCGGGGACCGCCGCGGAGATCCTCGACGACGAGATCCGCCGGATCATCTGCCCCGACAAGGTCACGACGTCGCAATGGCTGCGGGTCCACGACACGGCCCATCGGGTCGGCCTGCGCTCCACGACTACGGTCATGTTCGGCCACGTCGACGGCCCACAGAACTGGGCACGCCACCTCATCGCCCTGCGGGAGCAGCAGCGGACCTCCGGCGGCTTTACGGAGTTCGTGCCGCTGCCGTTCGTGCACATGGAGGCGCCGATGTACCTGAAGGGCCAGGCCCGCCCTGGCCCGACCTTCCGCGAGACGTTGCTCATGCACGCGGTGGCGCGGCTCGCGCTGCACCCGTGGATCACGAACGTGCAGGCGTCATGGGTCAAGCTCGGCGTCGAAGGCGCGCAAGCCGTTCTTCGCGCCGGTGCGAACGACCTGGGCGGAACGCTCATGAACGAATCGATCTCGCGTGCTGCAGGCGCCGACCACGGCCAGGAGTACCCGCCGGAGGCGATGGAGGCGGCAATCCGCGCGATCGGCCGGACGCCGGGCCAGCGGACGACCCTCTACGGCGAGCCGCCGGAGGAGCGGGTGCGAGCGTCGTTCGGAGCGCCGCCACTCTCGGAGCCGGTTAATCCCCCGGTGAGCGAGGCGGGATTGAAACCGCTGCAGATCCTCGACCGGCCGGGACTCCTCCTGGTCTAGGCGTCAGGCCAGGCGAAGTTTTCCGGTACGCCCCGGCCGTCTCCCGGGCCTGTGTTCGGGGCGCCGATCTTGACGAAGAGCGCGTCCTCGTCTCCGACGACGCGGAGCGCGCGAGGCGTCTCCGGGGGGATCCGAATCGCAGTCCAGGGCTCGAGGTCGACGACCTCGTTATCGCCGACGAGCGCCTGCGCGCGGCCGGAGACCAGCACGTAGATCTCCTCCTGTGCGTTGTGGCTGTGGCCGCCGGCCGCAAATCCCTTGCTGTAGCGCGCGAAGCTCACGCCGCAGTGCTCGCAGCCCAGGTCGTTGCGCATGAACCGAATCTCGAACTGGTCGGGGTCGTGACCCATGTTCTCCGCCTGGTCCGCCACGTCCGCGACTTTCACCACCGTGTATTCCGA
>JBKJWJ010000118.1:0-2966 GCA_046716905.1 Gaiellaceae bacterium | reverse complement strand
CGTCCTCCTGTGGCAGCGGTGGGACTGGCTTGCGGCCGGCGCCTTCGTGCTCAGCGCTCCTCAGCTGCTCGTCTGGCTGGAAAGCACCTACGACGAGGGCCTCGCTCTGCCCCTGATCGTCCTCGTTCTCTTCTGGGCGGTCTACGTGGTCGCAGCCATCGGGTACGAGTTGCGCGTCCCGGTCGAGACGCTGCGGGCGTCGTCGGCGATGCTCCTGCTCGCGGACGCCCTCCTGCTGGCAGGCGCCGGCTGGCTGATGCTCAGCGACCTCGATCACGAGCAGGCTGCCACCGCCTGGGTCGTCGGAGCCGCGCTCATCCATGTAGTGCTCGGAGGCTTTGGCTTCCAGCAGAGGATGAGCCGGGAGATCGCGGCGCTCGTGATCGCCGTCGGCATCGGGCTCTCCGCGGTGGCCCTCGGCCTCGCCCTGGACGGCCCGGCCCTCGTGGTCGGCTGGTCGGCGGAGGCTGCGATCCTCGCCTGGGTCGCGAAGACGACCCGCGAGCAGCGCGCTCTCATCGGCACCCTTGTCTTCCTCACCCTCGCCGGGGGCCACATCCTCACGACCGAGGCCGACCCGGGCTCGCTCTACGACGGCGTGCACGATCTCGGGAGAGCGGCGATCGCGCTCGTCGTCTTCGCTGCGGCTGCGCTCGTCGCGGCGCGGTTCGTGTCGGACGTGTCCGACTGGGGCTCGCCCTGGATGCGGATCGAGGAGCTGCGGTCGCTGCTGGAGATCGTCGGCGCCGTCGCGCTCGTCTACCTCGGCTCGATTGTGATCGTCGACCTGACGCGCGAGGCCGACAACGCCGCCGAACCCGGGCAGACCCCGCAGGTCCTGTTGAGCGCCTACTGGGCCCTCCTCGGCTTCGGGTCGCTCCTCTCCGGACTGCTCAGGGACGACCGGCGCTTCCGCCTCGGGGGATTCGCGCTCCTCGCCTTGGCGATCGTCAAGGTCTTCCTGTTCGACCTCTCGACGCTCGAGTCGATCTATCGCGTCCTGTCGTTCATCGCTCTCGGGCTCCTGCTGCTCGCCGCCGCCTTCGCCTACCAGCGGATTCGCGCGCGGATCGTCGAGGACGCCGTTTGAAGCTCGCTGCGCTCGTGTTTGCCGTGGCGCTCGCCGCACCGGCGGCCGTGGGCGTGGAGGATCTCCGCTGGGAACGCACGCTCACGGCGGCGGGTGCCGGGCTCGTCACGTTCGAGCCGGACGGTCCGCTCTACTCGCATTCCCAGAGGAGCCTCGCCGATCTCCGGGTCTTCGATGCCGAGGAGCGGCAGGTGCCCTGGCGGGCTCTTCCAGACCCGACTCCGAGGAGCGTGAAAGAGCTCGAGATCCTCAATGCAGGGCGTCAGGGTCAGGCATTCGTCGGGTTGCTCGATCTGGGGCCTACGCGCGTCGTGCGAAATCGTGCGGAGCTCGTGATTCCGAGCGAGCGTGACTTCGCTGGGCGCGTCACGGTCTTTGGAAGCGACGACCGGAAGACCTTCACCAGGCTGTCCACGACGACCGTGTTCGACCTTCGCGGGGCGACCGCCGCAGCCAGCACGACGCTCGTCTTCCCCAGGACGGATCACCGTTTCCTGCGGCTCCGCGGGGTCGGTGTCCCGCTGCCCGTCGCGGCGCGCGTCTACAACACTCCGCTGCGGGCGACGCTCCAACCCGTGCCCGCGAAGATGACGATCGCGCAGCTCGAGCGAAAGACGCAAGTCGACCTCGATCTCCGTTTCGCCAGGCGCCCGGTGGACGTGCTCCGGTTCAGGACGGCGACGGAGCGCCTCGACCGAGATGTGGTCATCTCGGGCTCAGATCGCACAGAGGGTTTCCTCGTGCTCGATCGTGGCCGAATCGTCCTGCTGGGAGGGGTCGCTCAGCTCGAGGTTCGGGTCAGGGCGCGCGAGAGGCGGCTCAGGATCATCGTGGAGAACGGCGACGACGCACCGTTGCGCGATCTCCGGGTCGAGGCTCTGGCGCGGCCCAGGCCGATCGTCGTCGCGCAAGGGTTTCAGGCTCCGTACCGGGTGCTGTACGGCAATGACGGAGCCCAGCCACCCGAGTACGACTTCGCCCAGCTTCCGGTGCGCGAGCTCAGGCCGCTCGCCGCCGGAACACTCGGCGTGGAGCGGGAGAACCCGGCCTGGAAACCGCCGGAGGACACCCGTTCCTTCCTCGAGCGCAATCCTCGGATCCTCGAGGTCGCGCTGGCTCTCGTGGCCATCGGACTCGGCATCGGGGGCTTCTTCGCGCTGCGCCGCCGCGCCTGACTTGGGAGGTTCGACGAAATACCGGCCTGTGTGCCGCCAAACCCCTCCTCGGCAAAAAAGGGATGGCTGAGCCAGGCGAGGCGCCTGGGGCGCCTGCATGGAGGCTGGGCTAGGCTGCCGCGCGGCGGAGAGCGCGCTCTGCGAGTACCGTCCGGCACTCGGTGCAGACACGCTGCTCGACCTCGTACGGCACGCCCGCCCGCTGCCGGATCACGTGGGTCGTGATCTCCTGATGGCGGTGGTTTCGTGTCCTACGGAGCATGTTCACTTGGTCTTCAATCGGCTATTCGCGCTTCGCGCTTAAATGGTTTCGTCGAAATGACGATAGAGAGGTTCGTGTTCATGAAGCTACTCCCTGCGACGGTCGCCCTAGGCGCTTTGTTGGGCGTCCTTACCACTTCCGTACAAGCTTCCCCATCAGGCCGGACGGCACCGGCGTGCACGGCCGGGGCGACCAAGAGCCTCATCAGCTCACAGCAGACGTTTGCGGCTGACGCACTAGGGCTCGTTCGCGTCCACCGCAAGCCCGGCGGGGCAGCCTTCGTCCGCTTCGGCTCGCTGAACCTCAATGGAGTCCCGATGGTCTTTGCGGCGCTCGATGCCGTGCTGGGAGCCGGCTGCAAGGCCTCGTGGTACCGCGTGATGCTCCCGCTGAAGCCGAACGGACAGGTCGGCTACGTTCGAGCCCGGGCCGTGCGACT
>JBKJWJ010000117.1:0-3930 GCA_046716905.1 Gaiellaceae bacterium | reverse complement strand
CCCCTCTTGCGGCGCCGCCCCCCCCCCCCCGCCCCCCCCGCCGCCGCGCCCCCACTGCCGGGCGCGGGGGCGGGGCACGAAGAAATGGACCACCCAGCGCCGCTCGTGAAGGCGAACGCCACGATCGGCACCGGCCTGAACGCCGGCGGTGCGGGCGCCGAGTGGAAGCTGCTGACCACCTTCCCGACCGGCAACCCACTCACCGACCTCGACTTCTTCAGCTGGGGCGGCGAGAGGTACGCGGGCGTCGGAACGCTCGGGATCGGCCCGAACGCGGGCGGCCAGACGATCGTGCAGTTGACCCAGCGCGGCCAGGTCAACCCCCGCATCGTCGCCAGCCATCCCTCGGCCTCCTGTCTCAGCAATCCCAGCGCCGCGCTTGGGCTGCAGCACGACGTCGAGGCGACGCCGAAAGGGAATGCAATCCTGAACGCGGCCAACCCCGCCGCGGTCCGCACCGACGCGCAGCTGCTGATCGACGCAACCGATGCGAACGGCCGTTGCCACGATCAGGGCGTGGCCGGAGTTTCGGGAGCCCCACGCGGCGGGCTCGAGCTGATCGACATCACCAACGTCTTCGACCCGGTCGAGATCGGGCTGACGAGCCACGTCGGCGAGGCGCACACCGTCAACGTCGACCCGAAGCGGCCGCACATCGCCTACGCGGTCACGTCCGACGCGATCGGCGTCAAAGGCGGCAAGCGTCAGAACGAGGTGCCGGGATCGTCCGACCGGAACGACCTCGACGGCTTCGAGGTCGTCGACCTTTCGTCGTGCATGAACTTCCCGATCGGCACGAGCGTCGACCTGAAGCGGATGATCTGCAGGCCGCAGGTCTACCGCTATCGCTTCCCGACCCTCGAGGTGACGCTCGGGCACAGCCTCAAGAGCACGATCTACGGTTGCCATGAGCTCGAGGTGTACGCCGACGACCGCCTCACGTGCGGTTCCGGCGCGGCGCTGCCCGTCTTCGACATGAAGGGTGCGTTCGACGACAACGGGACGCCGAGCGACTACACGGACGACAGGCCGCGCGGCACGCCGCTCGACTGCTCGCTCCGGCCCAGCAGCTCAACCGGCCCGTACGTGACCGGAGCCATGGTCACCGATTGCACGAGAGAGGCGAACGGAACGAGCCTCGACATCCCGACGTGGCTCGGGTCCGGAGCACCGTCGCTTGCGGGCGTGCGGTACCTGGGCAGCGTCCACCACCAGGGGCGCGGCGGTCCGTTCTCGTCCACCGAGGACAACGACTTCAACCACGAGGCCGAGCTGTCGGCGTCGGGGCGACTGCTGATCGCGACCGACGAGCGCGGCGGCGGTGTCACGCCCCCGGGCGCGACCTGCTCGCCCGTGACCGACGTCGAGTTCGGGAATGGCGGACTGCACGCGTACTCCGTCGACAAGCTGACGACGGCTGGGCCGACAACTCCCCAGGCGGCATGGGAGGCATACGCGAGGACGCCATCGGGCGGAAAGGCGATCTTCCGCGTCCCGGTCAGGACCCAGGCGCAGACGACGCTCTGCACCGCCCACGTGTTCCAGCAGATCCCCGGGCAGAACCGGATCTTCATGGGCTGGTACACGCAGGGCACGCGCGTCGTCGACTTCGTCGAACGTCCGGACGGCACAGTCGAGCTCAAGGAAGCCGGCTGGTTCATCCCCGAGAACGCCAACACATGGACCTCGGCCGTCTTCAAGACGCGCAAGAACGCCGACGGCACCTACACGTACTGGGGTGCGACCGGTGACTTCTTCCTCGGCACCGCCGGAAGGAGCGTGATCGACGTGTACGAGGTGACGCTGCCGGCGCCGCCGGCGCCGGCCGCCGCTGGCTGATCGATGCGGCGGCACGCCCTCCTCGGCATGCTCATCGCGTTTCCGATCGCCGCGGTCCCGCTCGTTTGGGCCGCGGCGAACGGGGACGGTTCGCCCGACAGCGCCTGCGCGGTGAGGGAAGACGCTCTGCGCTCGACCGCGACCGCCGGAGGCGAGCCGTCGGCCGAGCCGGTTCGCTGGGATGCACACGCACGTGCCGTCCCGGCAGAGGGGCTGACACACAATCTCCGCCACGGCGGCGTCGCGGTGCAGTATGGCTCGCGCGTGCCGGAGCAGACGGTGGCGCGCATCGTCGCCTGGTACCGCCGCGACCCTCTCGCCGTCGTGATCGCGCCGCAGTCGGAACTGGGCAAACGGGTTGTGCTCTCCGCCTGGTCGGGACGCGCGCACTGCCGTACGTTCGATGCCGCGGCGTTCTCGGAGTTCCGCGACTCCCAGCGGTTCCGGGGTCCGGAGTCGCCGCCGCGCGCCGAGCTCAGGCCGACGAGGCCGGTCGAGTCACTGCGTGTGACGCCGCGACGAATCGCGTTCGTCGTCTCCGGTCCGGAGGGCGTCTCGGCCGAGGTGCGGGACGCCAGAGAACAGGTCGTCCGTCGGCTCGGCCACTTCACCGTGCCGGCGCGGCAGCAGCTCGTGCTCGCCTGGGACGGGCGGGACGACGCCGGCCGTAGGCTTCCCGCCGGCCGGTACATCGCGGTCGTCACCGCCGACGGCGAAGCCGGCCGTGCGGTCGAGCGATCCTCATTTGACCTGCCAGACGGCGCGTAGAGAAGGCCGCCGCTTCCCACGAGCAGGACGGGCACATTCGAGGCTCCCGAGGAGCGACGGAACTGTGACTTCGTGCCAGAAGCGGCGGGAGTTTCCGCCGCCCCTCCGCTCGCTCTTTCGAGTGTCGTGGTTGCTTCGCGAACGTTGACTGACGAGTCAATCGGCAGGACGCCATTATGCGATTGATTAGTCAGTCAATTACCGCAGAAGAAACACCCTTCTTTACCCGTATCCAGGTCGGCATATCCGTCGTTCAATCGCTGTCGGGTAACGCGTCTATGGGAGGGAACATGAGAAAGGTTCGGCTGCTAGCGGGGCTGCTGGTTCTTGCGACAGCTGCTGGAACGATCGGCGGCGCTGCCGCAAGTTCGAGTGACACCGCGTCGCCGCGCACGGTGCGCGTGAACGATGCGCTGATCAATCAGCTCGAGGCGAATCCAACCGGCGGCGTCACGGCGATCGTGACGACGTGGAACATGGGCGGCCTCGACGCGGTCGAGCAGATGGGACTCCAGGGCACGCGACTGCGTGTCCTACCGATGTTGATCGTCCCGAACCTGACGCTTGCCCAACTTGGCGCTCTCGAGAGCTCCCCCGCAGTTCGGAGCGTCTGGGCCAACGAGCGCCTCAGCCTGACGATGGAGGACTCGACCTGGATCACCCGCGCCCGCTATGCATGGGCGTCGTCGAACGGAACCGGCAGCCTTCCCGGCCAGAACATCACCGGAAAGGGCGTCGAGATCGCGGTCATCGACACGGGGATCGACGGCAGGCACGAGGACGCCGACAACCTGATCGAGTACTGCGAGACGACGACTGCGGCCGCGACCGGCAGCCGCATGCAGGTGCTCTGCACTCCCTTCCGCGGGCCAACGGTCAACGCGGGGCCTGCCGGCGCCTGCGGAGCCGCCTCTCCTGGAGCCTCGAACACCGGCCCACCCGGGCCGTGTGAAAACAAAGCCCGGGGTGATTCGACCGACGACGAGGGTCACGGAACCCACGTCTCGGGCACCGTCGCCGGAACGGGCCATGCGAGCGGCGGGATGCAGGCGACCCACAGCACAATCGGCATGGCGCCGCACGCGAAGCTCCGCGTCTACTCGGCGAACGTCGCCACGTCCCTCTTGACGACCCAGATCCTCGCCGCCTACGACGACATGACCTACAAGAAGCTGAACGGCTTCAACAACGTCGTTGCGACCTCGAACAGCTTCGGCGGCGGTGACGGCGGCAACTACGACTCGGAGGATCCGACGAACGTCGCCGTCAAGCGCGCGTACGACGCCGGCATCCTCAGTGTCTTCGCCGCCGGCAACTCAGGCC
>JBKJWJ010000116.1:0-4260 GCA_046716905.1 Gaiellaceae bacterium | reverse complement strand
GCTTCGAGCGTCTCGCCCTCCTCGACGAGGCGGCCGAGTACCTCGAGCTCGTCGTCCAGCCACTCGGCGAGGATCGGAGCCCGGCGCGCCCGGCTGATCTTCGGGTGCGTCGTCTCGGCGACCTCCTCGTCCGGCCCCCAAAGATCTTCGTGCAGCTTCTCGCCGGCCCGAACGCCGATGAACTGGATCGGAATCTCGCGGTCCGGCTCCCGCCCGGATAGGCGGATCATGTCGCGGGCGAGATCGAGGATCCCGACAGGGTCGCCCATGTCCAGCACGAAGATCTCGCCGCCGCCGCCGATCGCTCCTGCCTGGACGACGAGCGACGCGGCCTCGGGGATCGTCATGAAGTAGCGCGTCATCTCGGGGTGAGTGATCGTGACCGGTCCGCCGTTTGCGATCTGACGGCGGAAGATCGTGATCACGCTGCCCGCCGACCCGAGGACGTTGCCGAATCGGACCGCCATGAACCTGGTCTCGACGTCCTCGCGGCACCCGTAGGCCTCCACGATCCACTCCGCCAGCGCCTTGCACTGGCCGTAGACCGCCTTCGGGTTCAGCGCCTTGTCGGTCGAGACGAGCAGGAAGCGCTTCGCGTTGTATTCGACTGCGACGTCGGCCACGACCTTCGTCCCGAGCACGTTGTTGCGGATCGACTCGAGCGGGTTCGCCTCCATGAGCGGGACATGCTTGTAGGCCGCCGCGTGGAACACGACGCCCGGCCTGTAACGATCGAAGATCTGGCGCATCTTTCGGCGATTCCCGATGTCAGCGAGGACCGGGATGGTGGCCGTGAACTGGCGCTCGTCAACGAGCTCGCGCTCGATCTCGAAAAGTGGCGTCTCGCCCTGGTCGACGAGGATCAGCCGGGTCGGGTTCGCACGGGCGATCTGGCGGCAGAGCTCCGATCCGATCGAGCCGCCTGCCCCCGTCACGAGCACGGTCTCGCCGGCGAGGTACGACGAGATCGCCTCGAGGTCGACCTCGACCGGCTCTCGGCCCAGGACGTCCTCGACCTGCACGGGACGGATCTGCGCCGCGAGGTTGTCCTCGTCCGCGATCAATTCGTAGAGGCCCGGGAGCGTCTTCACCGGGACGCCCTCCTGCCGCGCGACCTCGACGATGCGCTGCCGCGACTCGCCCGAGGCGGACGGGATCGCGATCAGGAGCTCGTCGGGCCGGTTGTCCCGGAGGATGTGCGGCAGCTCGTCGCTCGTGCCGAGCACGCGGACGCCGTGGACGCGGAGGTTCTTCTTGCGCGGGTCGTCGTCGACGATCCCGATCGGCGTATAGCCGAGCTGGCGGGACCGCTGCATCTCCTTGATCACGAGCTGGCCCGCGTCGCCGGCGCCCACCACGATCACTTCCTTGCCGCGTGCCACGAGGCTCGAAGCCGAAGGCCGCTCGAAGATGCTTCGAGCGGCGAGCCGCGTCCCCGCCACCAGCCCGAGGAGCAGGACGCCATCCATGAGCGCGACCCCTCGCGGGAGCCGGCGCTCAAACGGATCCACGAAGTAGATCGCATTCGCCGCGATCACCGACGCGACGGCAACGCCGATCGCGGCCCGCCACATGTCACGAGTGGACACGTAGCGCCACCAACGGTTGTAGAAGCCGAAGGCAACGAAGACCGCCAGCTTGATGGCCACCACGATCGCCACCGTCCACCAGAGGCCGTCGCGGAAGTTCGCCGGGACGTCGAAGTCGAAACGCAGCTGGAAGGCAAGCCACCAGGCGAGAGCGATCAGCGCCGCATCGGCCGCGATCTGCCAGAGACGGTGTCGGTTGACGGGAAGCATCAGGTGACGGGAGCGGCGACGGCCGACCGAACGGTCTCGACCACCCGCTCCTGGATCTCCGGCGCGATTCCCGGCCAGAGCGGGACCGAGAAGTTCTCCCGGGCGGCCTTCTCCGTCTCGGGTAGCGAGCCTTCCTCGTAGCCGAGGAACTGGAGCGCCGGCTGCAGGTGCAGCGGTGTCACGTAGTACGTCGCCGAGGAGATCTCCGCGGCCGTGAGCGCCTCGCGAATGCGGTCGCGGTCGGCCGAGCGGGAGACGAGGAGGTGGTACACGTGGCCGGTTTCGTCTTCCGGCAGCTCGACGAGCTCGCCGAGCCCGAGCTCCGCGTAGCGGGCGGCGGCCTCCCGGCGACCTCGCGTCCACTCGTCGAGGTGCTCGAGGAACACGCGGAGGAATGCCGCCTGCAGCTCGTCGAGCCGCGAGTTGTAGCCCACGAGGTCGAACGTGGTCTTGTCCTTGGATCCGTGAAAGGCCAGCATCCGCACCCGCTCGGCAAGGTCTTCGTCGTTGGCGGTCACGAGACCTCCGTCGCCCAGGCAAAAGAGGTTTTTCGTCGGATAGAAGCTGAACGTGGAGGCGATCCCGGTCTGCGCGATTCCCGGCGCGCCGAACGCCTGCGCCGCGTCCTCGATCAGCGGCAAGCCGAACGAGGAGAGCTCCTTCATGGGTGCGGGCCGCCCGAAGAGATGGACCGGCATGATCGCCTTCGTTCGATCGGTGATCCGGACGGAAACGTCCTCCGGGTCGAGGTTCAGCGTCGCCGCGTCGATGTCGGCGAAGACCGGTGTCGCGCCACGCCGGGCGATCGACTCGGCGGTCGCGTAGAACGTGAACGCGGGGCAGATCACTTCGTCGCCCGGCCCGATCCCCATCGCGTCGAGCACGAGGACGAGCGCGTCGGTGCCGTTGGCAACCCCGACCGCCCGCTTCACGCCGAGGTAGGCGGCGGCCTCCTCCTCGAAGGCACGGACGTTCGGGCCGCGGATGAACTGGGACGACTCGAGGACTTCCTCGAACCGGCTCCGCAGCTCCTCCGTCAGGGGCGCGTACTGCCCCTGGACGTCAACGAGCGGGATCTTCGGCACGGCGGTCAAGTCTAGAAGAACGCCGGTGACGGATGAATCCGGCGACCAGTACGGCCAGAATCGCGGCTGCCACGACGTATTCCGCGTAGTGGAAGCTGTGGTGGAAGTCCTCCCAGCGCGACCCGAACGCCCAGCCGGCGCCGGCGAACGCGAACGCCCAGGCGATCGAACCGGGGATCGTCAGGAGCGTGTAGCGGCCGAGCGGCATCCGGAAGACGCCGGCCGGTATCGCGATGAACGACCGGACGACGGGAGTGACTCGCCCGATCGCAACAGCCCAGTCGCCGAACCGGTCGAACCAGGCTTCCGCCCGGTGGAGCGTGTGGGGCGTCACGTGCAGCCATCGGCCCCGGCGCTCGAGGAACGGCCGCCCACCGTAATACCCGATCGCCCAGCCACCGACCGAGCCGACGATGTAGCCGATCCCTCCGGACAGGGCCATGACGACGTACGCCCACGGCTCCGACTCGATGCGGTTGCCGAACAGGACGACGTTCTGACCCGCGAATGCCCCGGCCGCGACAGCGCCGGCGTAGACCATGACGAGCTCGCTCGCCGCCGGCAGGACGGCGTCCACCAGCATGAGGATGAAGACGGCGTAGACCCCGTGGTCACCGATGATCTCGGTGAGCGCATCGCTGATCGCCGAGAGGATCGAGGCGCTGAGCACCACGCGAGTCTAGGCGTCCCGGCCGCTACGTCATCGACGTGTAAACCTTCTGCAAAACCTGCCAGACGGGGTATTCAATTTGCCGGATCCCGGGCAAGGTCCGTAGGGGGAAGGACTCTATGACGACTTTCGAGCGAGAAAATTCAGCTGGTCCCGAGCGGGCGGTGTTCGTCGCAGATGACGATCGCCGATCGCGGCGCCTGCGAACGGGCGTCATCGCTGCGAGCGCGTTCGCCTTGCTTTGGGTGGTCGGGCTGGGAATCGGCATGCTCGGCTCCGGGCACCTACCCGGCATCTCCCTGAGCATTCCAGGGCGAGGCGGCGGGGATCAGGCCCGAGACCGGAACGAGAGCTCGTCCCGTTCGGAGCGGCTCGCCGCCGAGCGCGCTGCAGCCGTCGGCGGGGCCCAACGCCAGGGCAGCGTCGAGTTCAGCCGGGACTCCACAACGTCGGGCCGCCGACCCGGTGCGGCGCAGGGCAATACCCGAGCGAGCCTCGTACCCGGCGCGCGCCATGTTGCACCGTCGCCCGCCGGCAAACCGAGCTTGCAGTCACCGACGACGCCGCAGCCCGTGGCTCGTGGACTGGAGCGCCGCGGCCTGACTGCCCCCCCGGGTCAGCTGCGGAAAGCGACCAAGCCTCTCCCGGCCGGACAAGAGCGGAAGGCGACCCGGCCTCAGCCTGCTGAGACCCCACAGGGCCAGAC
>JBKJWJ010000115.1:0-2810 GCA_046716905.1 Gaiellaceae bacterium | reverse complement strand
TTCGCGCGCACCCCGCTCAAGCCACCGGCTGAATCCCGCGTGCCGAAGAAGACACCCGCGGCCAGCAGGCCCACGAGAGCGAGTCCTGCGGCAATGAGAACCACAGGGCGACGCCAGAGCGGCGGCGGCCGAATTGCCGCCTCGGCGGCCCGCGCGAGCTCCGCTTCGGGGCGCAGCGGAGGGAACGAGGCAGGCAGCCCGTCGGCCGCGGCCTGGTAGAGCCGGACGGGGCGGTCAAGGTCTTTAAGCCGCTGCTCGCCCAGGTCGCGAAGGAAGACGTGCAGGTCCTCCTCCTCGTCCTCGAGCAACGTCTGTGCCGCCTGCGAGACCAGGATCTGCCCGCCGTGCCCGGCGGCGCCGATCCGCGCGGCGCGGTGGACAGCGAGCCCGGTGTAGCGGCCGTCCGTCGCGACCACCTGACCGGTGTGCAGCCCCATCCGCACCTTGATCTGCACGCCCTCCGGCCACGGATGAGACAGGAGTGCGAGCTGGCCCTCGACCGCCGCAAGGAGCGCCTCACGCGCGCTCGAGAACGCGACGAAGAAAGAGTCGCCCTGCGTATCGATCTCGTGCCCGTCGTGCGCTGCGAAGGCCGCCCGCAGCAGGCGCTGGTGCTCTTGGAGCACCTCACCGTAACGCTCACGAAGTTCCTTGACGAGCCGCGTCGATCCCTCGATGTCCGTGAACAGGAAGGTGACCGCGCCGCTCGGCAAGTCCGCCATGTCGGAGAAGCCTGATACCTGCCGGCCTCGCAAGCAAGGGAGAAACGTCGTGGAAGCGACCGGGTGAAACTCGGCGAAACACCGAGGCCCCGAAAATCGCTGCAACGCGCCGATTCGGCGGTCAGGCGAGACTAGTGAAACGCCTCACGCCCAACTGTCACGCCGGAGGTCGCGGGTTCGAGTCCCGTCGCTCCCGTCCCTGTTCATGCCACTCTCTTGGTCGACCCATGGGCGGCCTAGCCCATTTGGAACGCCGTGTGGAAGGTTGAGGGACCTCCGCGAGGACGGCGTCGGAACCGGACGCCGAAGTAGCCCGCCACCCCCTGCGTCGCTCGCCCACTCCAGCGCAGGAGCGTGAGCGAGAGGGCCGGGCGGCGACCAGGCGATCAGTGGCCGGACGTCTGCGGGAAACCCGCAGCCGACCTCCGCCAGACCCCGATGCCGAGCTGCGCCTGGGGATCGAGACTTGGCCCATGGCCACTGTGCTCGAGTCGCCGAAGCCGCGCTCGAATCTCGAGATCGCGCAGGCTGCGACGATGCGGCCGATCGCTGAGATTGCGGCCGAGCTCGGCCTCGACGAGGACGAGTACGAGCCGTACGGCCGCTACAAGGCGAAAGTCCCGCTGACGGCGCTCGAGCGCAGGGTCGACGCGCGGCAGGGAAGGCTCGTCGCCGTGACGGCGATCACCCCGACAAAGGCGGGCGAGGGGAAGACGACGACGGCGATCGGGTTGACCGAGGCTCTCGCGCTCACCGGACGCCGTCCCGTGCTCTGCCTGCGCGAGCCCTCCGTGGGTCCCGTCTTCGGGATCAAGGGCGGCGGCGGGGGCGGCGGCCTGGCGCAGGTCATGCCCATGGAGGAGCTCAACCTCCACTTCACGGGAGACATCCACGCGATCGGCGCGGCGACGAACCTGCTCGCCGCGATGATCGACGCGCACCTGTTGCACGGCAATTGCCTCGGCATCGACCCGCTCACCATCACCTGGCGGCGCGCCCTCGACGTGAACGACCGGGCGCTACGGTCGGTCGTCGTCGGGCTCGGCGGTCGCGCGAATGGCTATCCGCGCGAGGCGGGGTTCGACATCACGGCGGCCTCGGAGGTGATGGCGATCGTTGCGGTCGCGCACGACCTCGCCGACCTCCGCGAGCGGCTCGGGCGCATCACCGTCGCCCGCACGCACGAGGGAGATCCCGTCATCGCCGAGCAGCTCGTCGCCGCCGGCGCAATGACCGTGCTCCTCAAAGAAGCGCTCAAGCCAAATCTCATCCAGACGCTCGAAGGTCAGCCCACCTTCGTCCACGCGGGCCCGTTCGCAAACGTGGCTCACGGCAACAACTCGCTCGTCGCCGACCTCCTCGCTCTCCGGCTTGGCGACTACGTCGTGACGGAGAGCGGGTTCGGCTCCGACATGGGCTTTGAGAAGTTCGCGGACATCGTCTGCCGGGTCGGGGGGATCACGCCGAGTGCGGTCGTCCTCGTTGCCACCGTTCGCGCGCTCAAGCACCACGGGGGTGACCCGAACGGTGGGCTCGCCGCCGTCGAGCGTGGCGCCGAGAACATGGCTCGCCACATCGACATCGTCCGCCGGTTCGGGCTCGAGCCGGTCGTAGCCGTGAACCAGTTCCCGGGCGACTCGCGGTCCGAGATCGACCTCGTTCGCGGGCTCGCGCTCGAGCACGGCGCCCAGGCGGCCGAGGTGACCGCTGCCGTCGCCGAAGGCGGAGCCGGGGCGACCGAGCTCGCGGAAGCCGTCGCGGCCGCCGCGGAGGACGAGCCGCAACTGCGCTACGCGTACGAGCTCGACGACCCCATTCCGACCAAGATCGAGAAGATCGCAATGGGCGTTTACGGCGCGGCCGAGGTGGCATTCAGCCCCGAGGCGGCCCGGACGATCGCGGAGTGCGCAGAGGCGGGACTCGATCGCGTGCCGGTCTGCATGGCGAAGACCCATCTCTCCCTCTCACACGACCCCAGCCTCCTGAACGCGCCGACGGGCTTCAGCCTCCGCGTACGCGAAGTGCGGCCCTACACCGGCGCCGGCTGGCTCGTTGCCGTCTGCGGCGACATGCAGACGATGCCCGGGC
>JBKJWJ010000114.1:0-3715 GCA_046716905.1 Gaiellaceae bacterium | reverse complement strand
AGCGGATCGGAGAGGTCGCCGACCAGATGAAGGACACGGTCAAGGAAACCGGCAGTGAGGCGCTCCAGCGCAGCAAGCAGGTTGCCCAGGATGTCGCCACCGCAGCCTCGGACTCTGCGAGCGAGCAGAGCCACGAGCTGACGGAGACGCTGCAGGAGAACGTCAAGCAGGCCGCTCCCTCACCTGCCGGCACCTCCGCGAAGTCCGGTAGCTCTGCGAAGTAGCTAGAACCGGCCGAGGAGCTCGCGGAGCGGAAGCTCTGCGAGCTCCTCGAGCACGAGGTCGGCCTCGTCCAGGCGGAGCGAGGCCGTGACACTGTTCGGGATCGCGACCGTGAAGATCCCTGCGGCCTTCGCCGCCTTCACGCCGTTCGGCGAATCCTCGAAGGCGATCGCCTCTCCGGCGGAGACGCCCAGGAGCTCGAGCGCCTCCAGATAAAGCGTGGGGCGGGGCTTTCCGCGCTCGGGGTCGTGGTCGGCCGTCACGATCTCGTCGAAATGCTCCGCCCGCTCGAGCCGCGCCAGGTGCCGGTCGACCCACTGCCGAGACGAGCTGGAGACGATCGCTTTTTTCAATCCGAGTCGCTCGGCCTCTTCCAGGTACTCGAGGATTCCTGGGCGAAGGCCCTCGATCTCGAGGAGCCGGAGCTCGTGCTCGTAGCGCCGCGCCTTGACCGCGACACGGTCGATCGAGCCGTGGAGCTCTTCCAGGTAGTCGAGCGGGTCGAAGCCGGCTGCAGTCGTGCCGATGATGGTCGCCCAGCGCTCGAGCGGCAGGTCGCGGCCGTGTTCTCGAAAGACCTCTTGCCAGGAAGCGAACGACGGCGTCTCTGTGTCGACGATCAGCCCGTCGAAGTCGAAGAGGAGCGCGCGGATCTCACAGCTGGAGGGGGCTGAGGCGTTGTTCTCCATGGTGAAGGTCTACCGGCTGATCGGAAGCGACGGGCTCGAGGTGCTCTCCGAAGTGCCGGGCAGCCTCGGTGGCCACCGCAAGAACAAGGTCTACGGCCGCCTGGACTGCCCCGGGGCCCTCCGCTGGATTGCGAAGGGTCACTACGTCAAGCAACGGGTCTTCTTCGCCGACGAGCAGACGGCGATCGCCGTCGGCTATCGGCCCTGCGCGAACTGCCTGCCGGCCGAATACCGGGCCTGGAAGCTCGGGCGCGGCCTGGCGGCACCGGCCGGTATTTCGCCTAACCCTCCTAAAGCTGGTCGGAGTCGATCGCGATCTCGTAGAGCTCGACCGACGTACGAGTTCCTGTGCCGCTGGGCGCCGTCACGTTGTTCATGAACTCGTCCACCTTGCGCAGATCCTCCTCGGTCTCACAGAAGCTGACAGCCGCCCCGCGACCGTTCTCCCGGTCGACCAGCATCAACTGACGCTTGACCGGCGGGCTGTCTGCAGCGTCCTTTGCCGATGCGATCCGTTCGCGAACCTCGGCGATGCGCTCGTCCCAGTTGCCTCCTGTGTTCTCGAATCGTGCGATCCGGACGTACATGTGGCCTCCTTAGTAGACCGCAGGAGTCTAGGTGGGCGGGCGCCCCCGGATCGGGACGCCCGCCGGAGGTGGCGCTAGCGCCGGGCGCTGAGCCTGACGCGCTTGGTGACCGTGTTGCCCGAGGCATCACGGGCTGTGACGACGAGCGTCAACGTCAGGCGCCTGTTCCTGGCGTATCGCCTCTTCGCTGCGGTCGTGAAGCCGACGCGGAACGTTGTTGCTCCCGCGAGGTCGGTGCTGATCGTCCTGCCGCCGCCGATCTGGCGCCGGCCGAGCAGGATCCGGGCGGTGATGCGGCAGCTCTCCGAGCACGTGGCGCGCAGAGTGACGCCGGTGCGGAGCAGCCGACGAACCTTCCGTGAGTATCGAGGCGCGATCCCAAGGCTCGGAGCCGCCGTGTCGGCCGGTGCCGTGCCGACTGCTGCGAGAGCTCGAATGGCGGTGCTGCCGCCAATCCGGCCGACGGGAGTCGCCGCCCCGGAGGTGAGGTTGATCCGGTACAGGCTCGACGAGACATTCGACGCGACTTGGAGCGCCGCGTACGCAACGCCGTCGACTGCGGAGATATCAAAGCCGGCGTTGTCTCCGGCGTTGACGCCGAGCGAGCCGACGCTGACGAGCGTACCGGCGTTCGGCGGGTTCTGGATGGCGAGGACGTCGCGTCCCGCATCGAGTGCGAACAGGGTCGTGGACGTGGCGCCCGCGACGCTGTTTGTGTACGCCGAGCCGACGACGCGAGGCGTTGAGCCTGCACCGGCGTCACCCGAGGCGTACGTGAGTGCTCCGTCGACGGCGGCTGTCGCACCCGTGTCCGGGTGGAGGCGCAGGTTCTGGCGTGTGTCCGCGGTGACCCGGATGCGGTCGACCGTCGGGTTGAAGTCGAATCCGAACGAGGTGCCGGCGAGCGGCGGTACGAACGGAGCCGTGCCGACCACGGTCACGGAGCCCGTGGGAGTGATCCGGTACAGGCGGCTCGCGCTGCTCATGCCGAAGAGCTGCCTGTCCAGGGGGCGAACGTCGAGGCCGACGATCTGCTCACCGGCGGGAAGGCCGGTGAAGGAGACGCGGCTGATCGCATTCGGTGAGGTGCTGTTGAAGGCGACGAGGCGGTTACTGGTGTCGACGCCGTAGAAGAGCTCCGCCGCGTCGGCCTTCCCCGCCTGGCCGAGTCCGGCAGCGCAGAGAATCGCCGTGACGAGCACGAGCGAACGTGTCCGAGACATGAAATACCTCCAGTGGTTTGTCCGGGATTCGTCCCAGCACTGGATGCGGTTTCCCCGAACTGGCGGCGGTTACAGACTCCTTACGTTTTCGGAGAGCTCCCTCTAGCTGACTGGGAGCCAGCCCCTCGCGAAACTGCGACGATTCCGACTTCGGAACGCTCGCGTACGCGACGTCCCCTTCCTGCGTCTCCTCCTCGGCGCAGCCCACGCCGACGGCCACGAGCCCTCTTCGGCGTGTTCGGGGCGGGGCCTCGGAGGCCATGGCCAGGGTGTCAGTGCTGCGAGCGGACGACCGAGAACTTCGCGGATGCGAAGTCCCCGTTCCGCCCGAGCTCGTCGAGGCGCAGCTCGATCCGGCGAGGGAGCAAAGGCGCACCCGCGCCGAGCGTCACCGGCGCGATCGACACGATGACCTCGTCCAGCAGCCCCGCGTCGGCGAACTGACCGGCAAGGTCTCCTCCGCCCACGATCCAGACATTCCGGTCACTGGCGGCGACGACCATCTCGGTGTGCACGGTTGCGACTTGCGCGCTCGTGAACTCGATCCCCGAGTGGGGAACAGTCGGCAGCTGCCGGTGCGTGAAGACCCAGCACGGGATGTCGTACGGCCACTTCCACTCCGAGGGGTCCTTGTCCGCGAACTCGTGGCCCAGAATCCATTCGTACGTCGTCGACCCCATTGCCATCGCGCCGACGCCCGCGATGAACTCCCCGTAGTTCAGGGGCCCGTCGTCCTCGCGCTTGCGGGTGAACAGCCAGTCCAGCGAGTCGTCGGGGTCGGCGATGAAGCCATCGAGGGTGGTCGCCGTGTAGTACTGGGTGAGGCTCAAGCCGCCGGCTTCTCCCAGACCGACACGTGCTTGCGGCTGTCGCTCATGAACGGCTCCCGCTTCCAATCGCTCCAGCGCTCGCGCAACCTCATTCCGGCAAGCTCGGCCATGAGGTCGAGCTCCGAGGGCCACGTGTAGCGGAAGGGAACCGAGTTGCGCTCTGC